>WFYF01000353.1 GCA_015490255.1 Caldifarciminota bacterium | reverse complement strand
TTCTGGAGGTGGAGACCGCTTCCGATCTCCCGCCAACTCTGGAGGCCTATCGCCCCTATCAGGCCTCAGACGCTGTGATCCTCCGGTTCCAGAAAGAAGACCTGGCCGTTCCCGAGCTCTCTGAAGGCGTTCGGGGGATTGAGGGGCTGCTTTACGGCATCGCCGTGGCCGTTCCCCTCCGGCGCAGCCTCTCCAGCCAGTGGGGGAACGTGGTGGTGGTGGCCAACGGGGTTCCGACCGCCATGCCCTACGCCACCTCCCTTCAGGCCGGCGAGGTGGCCCGGGTGCGCATTCCCATCGCCACGCTGAATCTGCTGTCCCGTCCTGGCAAGAACGAACTTATGGTGTTCTTCGCCGAGGGAGAAGAACAAACCCTTTCCCCCGAGGCTCTCCTTTCCATGCTGCCCCCCGAGGCCCGCAATCCCTCGGTGGCCCTGCAGGCCCTCGCTGACAAGTACGGGTATCCCTTCCGGCTGGAAGTCCAGGGCAACGAGGTGAAACTGGGGTCAGGCACTCCCTATTCCGCGGCGGTTGTGGCCGGGAAGCGGTACGGGTTTTTTGATCCCGTGGCGGTGTTTTTCAGCAACGGGCTCAACGTGTTCAGTTTCTGGTCTCCCGTGCCCTGCAGCCCCGTGGGAATTCCGGGGATGCTCCCCTCCTGCTCCACCCGGGAAGATGCCCTCACGGCCATCTATCAGAAGCTGTCCAGCCGGATCGGATCTGACCTTGCCAAAAAGCTGGTGGGCTATTACCGGTTCCACCATTCCGGACACGAGGGGTTTGGCACCCCCGCGCAGAAACTCTGGGAGCGGTTTGGCCGGTCGTATGTGGATGGGGGTGCTCTGGGCGGACAGAAGCGCCGGGTGCTGCTCACCGGCTTTTCCATGGGAGGGCTGATCTCCCGGAATGCGGCCACCCTGCGTCCCGATGCCGTTCTGGGGGTGGGGACCATCAACACACCTCATCTGGGGAGCATCATCGCGGATCTCGTGACCTATCAGGATCGGGACGGCGATTTTATTGACTATGTGGCCCGGGAGGCCAAGGGACGTCTCGGTCTGGGCATCATTGACTATGCGAGGTTCTGGCTGGAACTCCGGGACCCCCGCCGCACCTATATCCCCATCGCGGGAGCTTCCGAGGTCTTCAGCGCCGGCACCACAGGCGTTCTGGGCATTCCCGCTCTGGCACCCGCAAGCGCCATCGCGCCCCTCCGGTATGTCCCCAGACCGGGAGACCCCTTTGTTCGGGTGTGCGTGAGCGTGAAGGGCCGGACGGTGGATATCCCGGATCCCACACCAGGAGACGCCATTGCTGCCCTGATGGGCACGGAGCAGTATGCCTTCCGTTCCCCGGTTCGCCTCCACGCATACATGACCCAGGGCCTCCCCGGCAAGCCGGGCCTCACCCAGCCCGTTGATCTGTTCCAGTGGATTCTGGGGAATTTCATGGCGGCCTTGGACTTTTCCGGTCCGTGCACCGGCCTTTATCCCTCTTCGCCCTACGCCTATGCCAACGATGGCGTGGTGGCCCGCAAAAGCGGCCTGTTCAACCACCCTGCCAACCGGGCCTATCGGCTTTCTACCCAGCCCGCTTCGGTTCGTCGCTTCCACCTCTCTGCTCCAAACCTCAACGACATCGGGGACTGGGCCAACACCCTTGCCGGATGGGTGGAGGACTATCTCAAGAACGAGTGGATGCGGGATTACCGGTATCTCTACGAGCTTGCCTGGGAGTACCTCTTCTCCACGGGAAGCATTGATATGGAGTTCTATGCCCTCTTCCGGGACAATCGCCTGACCCTGGACTATCTGCAGGCAGATCCGGTTCGCCGGTGGCAGGAATTCTATACCTACGGTGGCGTGGGGCAGGAACGTCACGGCATGGTGGGCACCGGCATCTCCCGGAACGCCGGACCGGAGGGCATCGCCCTGAAGCGGGGTAGCAACACCACCCCCAAAGTGTATCTTGTGGCGGCGGTGAAAAACCCGCCCCTCGTGTCTCTGGACCTGAAGGTGAAGTTCCACATCTTTGAAAAGCCCAACGCCACGAGTCTGTCCGGCGTGAAAGACACCCTCATTGAAACTACTAAGCGGTTCACCCGCTTTGCCAGCGATCTCTACTGGATCATCGGGGAGCTGGATCAGTCCGGGAAGTTTGTGAAGAAAATTGACCGCTGGGTGGGCGTGAAGGAACTGGATGACACCACCCGGAATGGGAACGTAACCTGCTACTGGAAGGTTCGGGTGCTGGACTATCAGGATGCAAACGGGATGCCCATCAAAGACAACTATCCCATCCTGCAGCCCGGCCTGGGGATGCCGGTTCAGCAGGTCCGGTGCGATACCGCGGCGGTGGCCATGGCCGCGGAGGAGGTGCGCATCCGCTGATGCGACGCCTGGCCTTTCTGGCGCTGGCAGCTCTGGGGATTCTGGCGTGCCGGCGGGGAGGGACAACCTCCCCGCCGGAGCCTCCAGGGGGTGATGACAGCACGCGGGTGCTCTATACGGCCGATGTCCGGTTTTTCGTCCAGAACGGGACCCTTACGGTGGTGCTCCAGTTTTTGAATGTCGCGAGAGGGGACACCGTTTCCATGGAGGCCGTCTGGGTTGCAGAGGATACCCTCACCGATATGGGAACCGGTGAATACGTCTGGTCCGGGCCGTTTCGGGACTCTCTGCCGGTAGGCTTCTCCCGGGGCAGTGCGCGTGGCGAAATCGTTCTCGCCCTTCAGCCTGTTCCCCCTCCGGTGTTCACCCGTCCTGCGCAGGACACGGCCATTCACAGCGGGGATCTCTTCACGGTTCAGGTTTCCGTACCGGCACTGCCCTTCCGCTTTGTGGTCACCGACGCATACAACACCGTGCGGATTCTGGATACCCTGCTTCCAGACACGGCCTTTCCCCTTCCCGACACCCTTCGCTCCAGCCCCGCGACATATTTGCTGTTTGCTGAAGCGTGGGACACGCTGTCCACGGACACGGTGGACGCCTTTGCGGTGGTGCTGCGGGGCGGAGGGGTGAGCGAACCCCGGAGGGTCCAGGTTCTCGCAGGGCCCTCCACCTTTACGCTCTCCGTGGATTCGGTGGACCCGGACCCCACAGACACCATCTCCGTGACTCCCTCCCGACCGGTGATTTCCTGGACACCGGATACCGTGGGGGTTGAGCGCCTCTGGGTGGTTCGGATCACGGGGGGCGTGGAAGATCGGATCCTGTGGGACATCAGCGGGCTGTGGGATTCTCTGGGCAACGTGATCCCCTTTGGTCCCCCCGTGTATTACGGGCACTACCGATCGGATTACGTGGCCGATTCCTCTCTGGGAACACCCCCGGACTCCCTCACACCGGGAGACACCTTCCTGATCCGGGTGGAACGCAGCAACCAGGTGCTGGACTCGGTCTTCTATACACCTTGAAAAACCGCGTTCTTCGCTGGGCACCTTATGGG
>WFYF01000352.1 GCA_015490255.1 Caldifarciminota bacterium | reverse complement strand
CCTTCATCTCCATTCCGAAAGCCCTGGAAGTGCGACCGGAAGAGGTGAAGGTCGGAGCACAGAACGTCCATGAAGAGGAGAAGGGGGCTTTCACCGGCGAAATTTCCCTCCCCATGCTGGTGGAACTCGGTGTGGATTTTGTGATTGTGGGACACTCGGAGCGGCGAAAGTTTTTCTGCGAAACAGACGAGCGGATCAACCGCAAGCTCCAGCGCACCCTTCCGGTCCTCCTCAGCATCCTCTGCGTGGGGGAAACCCTGGAAGAGCGCCGGGCGGGTCAGGAAAAAACCGTGGTGCTTTCCCAGGTGGATGCGGCGCTGGAGGGCATTGCCCGGGAACATCTTGCGAACCTGGTGATCGCCTATGAGCCGGTGTGGGCCATCGGCACGGGGGTGCCGGCCACCCCTGAAGATGCCCGGGCCATGCACCGGGCCATCCGGGAGCACCTTCTGGATCGGTTCGGGATGGAGGTTCCGGTGCTGTATGGGGGGAGTGTCAAACCCGACAATGCCGAAGGGTTTGCGCGGGTTCCCGAGGTGGCCGGGGCCCTGATCGGAGGCGCTTCGCTGGACCCCGAAAGTTTCTGGGCCATCCACGAGGTGTTCCACCATGCCGGGATGTAAGCGGGTGCACGTCTTTTTCTCCGGAAGGGTTCAGGGGGTGTTCTTCCGGGCCTTCACCCGGGAGGTGGCCCTTCGCCACGGGGTGAAGGGCTGGGTGCGGAACCTCCCGGACGGCCGGGTGGAGGCGGTGTTTGAGGGGGATCCCGCTGCGGTGGAGGCGGTGCTGACGGCCTGCCGGAAAGGCCCACCTCTTGCCCGGGTGGATCGGGTGGACCTTGAGGAAGAGCCCTGCACCGGAGAGTTTGAGGATTTTGAAATCCGGTACTGAACCATGAGAACTTATGAGCCCTATCGGGTCACACCCCGGATGCGGGAACTTGCGGGCACGCCTCTCGCGAGTTTTCGCCGGCGGGCGGTGGCCTTCGTGTTTGACCTGGCCCTGGCCACCCTGCTGGCCAACGTGCTGTATGTGATCCTGCTCTTCACCCCTCTGCGGCCGTTTCTTGCCCGCTATCTCATGCCCTCCGGGCGTCCTGAGGAGGACGCGGTTTTTTATCTTCTGATGATCGGGCCCTATCTTGTGTATTTCACCCTGTGCTTCTGGCTCACCAACGGGTCCTCTCCCGGAAAAAGACTCCTGAAGATCCGCGCGCTTTCGCTCCTGGATGCCCGCATCACACTGATCCAGGCTTTCGCCCGGGCCTTTGGTTACGTGATTTCCATCGCCCTCCTGGGCATCGGTTTTCTGCAGTATTTCCTGGATCCCAACCACCAGACCGTTCAGGACGCCATCGCCATGACCATCGTGACGGAGGAAGAAAAGTGAGATCCTTCCTCGCAGGGGGAGTGCTCTTCGCACTTCTCGCGGCCTGTGTGAGCATTCCCCGGATGGATGGATCCTGGAGTTCGGGCGGGTCTGGAGAAACGTTTGTTCAGGTGGGGGTGGCCTCCTGGTATGGTCCGAAGTTTCACGGGAGAAAAACCGCTTCCGGAGAGATTTTTGATATGCACGCCCTCACCGCTGCCCACCGCACCCTTCCCTTCGGCACCCTGGTCCGGGTGACCTATCTCAAAACCGGGAAGAGTGTGGTGGTCCGCATCAACGACCGGGGACCCTGGAAGCGGGGACGCATCATTGACCTTTCCTATGCAGCAGCAAGGAAAATCGGGCTCGTGCGAGACGGAACCGGACGTGTCAGGCTGGAGGTGGTCCGGTGGCCATCAAAGTGATCCACGATCCTCTGGTTTTTCAGCAGCACATGCTGGCCCTCCGGATGGAGGGCCAAACGGTGGGGTTTGTCCCCACCATGGGGGCCCTGCACGACGGGCACCTCTCCCTTTTCCACCGCGCACGGGAAGAAAACGACGTGGTGGCCGTCTCCATCTTCGTGAATCCCACACAGTTCGGACCGAACGAGGATCTCTCCCGCTATCCCCGGGACCCGGAAGGGGATCTCGCCAAGGCCGAGGCCCTGGGGGTGGATGTGGTGTTCATGCCCACGCCGGAGGCCATGTATCCCCCGGGGTTTCAGACCTTTGTGGAGGTGACCGAACTCCAGAAACCCCTGTGCGGTGCTTTCCGACCGGGGCATTTCCGGGGGGTGGCCACGGTGGTGACCAAACTGCTCCTTCTCGCCTTCCCCACCCGGGCGTATTTCGGACGCAAGGATTTCCAGCAGTGGCGCCTCATTGAACGGATGGTCCGGGATCTGGCCATCCCCACCGCCATCGTGTCCATGCCCATCATCCGGGAGGAGGATGGCCTGGCCATGAGCTCCCGGAACCGGTATCTTTCACCGGAGGAGCGCCGATCGGCCCTGGCCCTTTACCGGGGGCTCCTGCGGGCCCGGGAGCTTTTTGAGGCGGGAGAGACCCGTGCGGAAGTCTGGGTACGGGAGGTCCGGAAGGTGCTGGAGGAGACGCCGGGGGTCCGGGGGATTGACTATGTGGAGGTGCGGGACGGGGTGACGCTGGAGCCGGTGGAGACGGTGGGACGGGGAAGCCTGGTGGCCCTCGCCGCCCATGTCGGTCCGGCCCGCCTGATTGACAACTGGTGGGTGGGGATGGACACCCTGGACCTTGTGCCGGGATACAACATCCCGCCTTTCCCCTGGAGCGAACCATGACCGGATTCGGCTATCTCAACGGCGTGTGGGCGCCCCTGGACCGCCTGCACATCTCTCCTCTGGATCGGGGGTTTCTGTTCGGGGACGGGGTCTATGAGGTCATTCGCGTGCGGAACCGCCGGCCCTTCCGTCTGGAAGCCCATCTGGAGCGTCTGGAAGCCAGCGCACGGGGAATCCTCCTGAACCCGGGGAAATCCCGGGAAGAGGTCCGGGATCTGGTGTTCCGCCTTCTGGAACAGGCACCGGCATCCGGAGAAGCCCTGGTGTATATCCAGGTCACCCGGGGGGTCCAGTTTCCCCGGAGCCATGCTTTCCCGCCGCCCGACACCCCGCCCACCTGGTTCCTGGCGGTCTGGCCCTTTGAGGGGTATCCCGAGGAAATCTACACCCGCGGAGTGAACATCGCCCTTTTCCCCGAAGTCCGGTGGCGGTGGGTCCACCTCAAAACCGTTCAGCTCCTGCCCAACGTGCTGGCGAAGGAAGAGGCCCGGAGAAAGGGGGCCTTTGAGGGCGTCTTCGTGACACCCGACGGCCTGCTCGTGGAGGGGTCATCCTCCACCCTTTTCGCCGTTCGGGACGGAGCGGTCCTCACCACCCCTTCCTCCACGCCGGTGCTTCCCGGGATCACCCGGAAGGTGGTGGAAGAAGCCTGCAGGGGCCTGGGAATTCCCCTGCGGGAAGCGCCCTTACGGAAAGAAGATTTCCCCCGGTATGACGAGATGTTCCTGGCCTCCACCACCGCCCACGTGGTGCCGGTGGTGGCGGTGGAAGGGGAATCGGTGGGGAAGGGAAAGCCCGGTCCCGTGACCCGGGAAATTCTGAAACGGGTGCTGGCCATCTATTTCGCCGAAACAGGGTGATGGGCGGAAGGGCTCGGGATCTTGTCGCGCTGCTGCGGCCCCACCAGTGGGTGAAAAACCTGCTGGTGTTTATTCCGCTGGTGTTCGCTCACCCGCCGGAACGCTGGGGGGACTATGCTCTCCCCGTGATGCTTGCCTTCCTTGCTTTCTGCCTGGTGGCCTCTTCCGTTTATATCCTGAACGACGTGGCGGATCGGGAGGCGGATCGTCTCCATCCTGTGAAGTCCCGAAGGCCCATCCCCCGGGGGGCGGTGTCGGTGGAGCAGGCGGTGTTGCTCGCCGCATTTCTCCTGGTGGCGGGGATCAGTGTGGCCGAGGCGGTTTCGGGCAGACTTCTGGTGGTGGTGCTCCTCTATTTTGCCAACAACCTTCTGTATAGCTTCTGGCTTCGCAACATCCCTCTGCTGGACGTGTTTTCGGTGGCGGTGGGGTTTCTCCTGCGGGTGTATGCCGGGGCGGTGGCGGTGGCGGTCCCGGTTTCGGTCTATCTCTTCCTCACCGTGTTCTTTCTGGCCCTCTTCTTCGCCCTGGGGAAACGTCGCCATGAACTGCTGCTTCTTCCGGAGCAGGCTTCCCATCACCGGAAGGTCCTCCGGATGTATACGGTGTATTATCTGGACCAGCTCATGCTCATCAGCGCCACCCTGGCCCTGGTGGTCTACACCCTCTACACCATCCAGCACGCCCATCCCGGGATGATCTATACCGTTCCCGTGGCGGTGTTCGGCATCTTCCGCTATTATCATCTCACCCACAACCTGAACCGGGGGGAACCCTCCGACGATCTTCTGACGGACCCCTGGATTCTGGCGGCTGGCGCGGTGTATGGAGGGGTGGTCCTGTGGAGCCTCTGGCGCGGGTGATCCGGGGATGGGGAACCCCACCCCGGGAAGCGGCAGTCTGGCCGGTTCGCCGGTGGGAGGTGCTGGAGACCCTGCCGCCGGGATGGATCCCCCGGGGGGCCGGCCGGAGCTATGCCGACCAGGCCCTGGCCGGGCGGGTGGCCGATCTGACGTATGCGCCTTTTATGCTCGCCTTTGACGAACGAAAGGGCCATCTCCGGGCGGAGGCGGGGGTGACTGTCCGGGATCTTCTGTCCGTGTTCCTTTCCCGGGGGTGGTTCCCGCCAGTGGTGCCCGGCACGCAGGCGGTGACGCTGGGCGGTGCTCTGGCGAGCAACATCCATGGCAAAAACCACCACCGGGACGGGGACTTCGCCCGTTGGGTCCGGAAGGTCCGGGTCTGGTTTCCCGCCCGGGGAACGGTGGAACTCACCCCGGAGGATCCGGAATACGAAGCCCTGGCCGGGAGCCTGGGGCTTCTGGGCGTGGTGTTAGAGG
>WFYF01000351.1 GCA_015490255.1 Caldifarciminota bacterium | reverse complement strand
GGGTGGACTCAACCACCCCTTCCGCGTTGCGGTAATAGGTGATCCGGATTTCCGCCGGAAGGTCCGGCCCCTGGTGATGGAGGGTGAAGAAGCTCACCGGGCTCTGGCCGACGTAATAGGCCTGCTTCGTGGTGGCAAGGCTGGCCGTGTCCGTCCAGCCGGAGAGATAGACTCCCTGAGGATAGTCAAAGGTGTAAGGGCGGGTACGCACGAAGAAACGATACCATCCGGAGGGGAGGTGGGGAAGGGCTTCGGTGGAGAGGAAGGTTTCGGTGGCGAGAGGATCCACCACCCGCATGGCGCCGGCGAAATCGTGGATCACGAGAGGCGAGCTGCCCTGATCCGGAGGGGGAAAGATCAGCACGGAATCCAGGAAGATGGTGTCCGGAAGCCCGCCGACGTTGGTGAAACTCACAGAATACGTCTGGCCGGTGGTCAGGGTCTCGGGAACGCCCCAGAGGAAAGCGGGTGGGGGGACCAGGAACGTCCGCCGCAGCACCACCGTATCGCCGGGGTCCCCGGCGGTGCGGAACATGCGGAGGGTGGGATAAAACAGGCCACTTCTTGAAGGAGTGATGGGAAAAGTCCAGGTGAGGAGGGTGTCATCGCGGAAGGTTTCCGTGGTTGTGTCGGGGCGGAACACCAGGCGCAGGGTGTCCAGGCTTCCCCCCAGACTGTCCGGATCCCGGGCCACCAGAACCTGCACGCTGTCCCAGAGAACCAGACGATCTTTTGGAAAAGAAAAACCCAAACGAAGATAGCGTTGATGAGGCGATCCCCAGATCCCTCTGAAGATGGCGGCGCTATCTCTTAAAATCACCCAGGGAACAGGGACTTCGGCACGGAAGGTGGATGGAAAGGGGAAGGTCTTGGAGATTTTTTGCAAGGTCCAGACGTGGGTTGGATAAATGGCCGAATCCCGCACCAGAAGAAAGGGTAAAGGCGGGAAGGTGAGCAGGGTGTCCAGGGTATCCCCGCCGGCAAAAGTGTCTACCCGGAGGGTTTCAGCATAAAGCACCGTGGTTCCCGGATAGGTCCAGCGCTCCATACGGAGCATCACCCGGAGACTTTCCACACGGAAGGTCGTGTCCAGGGGGCTTGTCACCATCAGGTGATAGGATCCTTCCTCTGAAGACAGGTGCAACCGGTTGGCCTGGAGAAACACCGGATTGACTGGCACCACGGTGGCGCTGCCGAGGTCCATGTTTCTTCCGCCCACAGGGAGCACCGCCCGAAGCCGATAGGTTGAATCAGGAACCAGCGGTGGATCGTATCGCAGCGTCTCCTGAAAGACATACACCCCCGGCGTGTCCAGCACCAGGTGAAAGGTGTCGGTCTGCACCCCTTCCGTGATCACCGCCACGTCCACACTTCCAGGAGGTGCGGCGGTTTCCACACGAAAACGCACAGGGATCTCGTGAGGCAGCACGCGATATCGGGACAGGGTAATCACGTCAAAGGCAAACTGTGTGAAGAGATGGACGTTCACCCGGATGGACGTGTGCACGTAGATGCTCCGAGAAACCGGGGCCCGGACCGCTCCCTCAAAGTTCCGACCAGGGCCAATAATATTCCGCATCTGAAGGGTGAGCGGGATGGGGAACCGCTTTTCTTCCCCGGCGTTGACCACCATTGTGGTGTCCAGAAATTCCCTGGTGTTGTGCCACATGCCGGCACCGATCCAGAGGGTCCGGGGGGTGTCTGAGACGTTACGAACGTGAAACCACAGCGTGTCACCGATCGCCGCATCCTGCTGGCTGCGGATGGTGAACCACGCCCGCACCGGATGGTTCCCCGGATTGGTAGTATCCACGGTCTGCGGACGCACGGCCAGCCAGCCCACCATGGCCACGCCCCGGAGAGAGTCCCCGGGCCCTAAAAGCACCGCTTTCACCGGATACAGGCCCGGGTCATAGATATGGAGATTCACCGGGATGGAAAGGGTCTCGCCTGTCACGGTGAGGGTGTCCATCCACAGCGTGTCACGAAAAGGTTTGGGGTGGCGCAGGAAGGGCACGACCCGTTCCACCCCGTCCGGAGGGTTGAAAGCATAGGTCACCCCAGCGGCCTGGTCCTCCATCACCTCGTAACCCCTCTCTGGATTCCAACCCCAGAATGCCAGTCCCGCCAGCCAGTTGCGGGCGTGTGTTCCCAGTCTTCCCCGGTAGTGATCCCAGTCGGGGTAACCCGGTGTGATCAGCACCCAGCCCTGACCATGGGGATACAGCACCGCCGCTCCCTGATCGTTGGTGGTTTTGCGGACCATCCAGATGGCATCGGGCGGGGCTTCTATGACTGAGCCGTCTGTGGCCAGACGGGGCTGGCGATATCCAAAACCGCACGACAGGGGATGCCATATGTCAAAGTAAGTCTGAAAGGAAGAACACTGGCGCTCTTCATCCCAGCCGGTAACGGCGAGCTCGTCGCTGCGGGGAAGAATCTCAAAGGCTTCGGAATTGCGCTGGGAGAACACCACGAGCACGCCCCCGTTCCGGACGAAGGCATCCAGAGCTGCGGCAAAGGCAGGAAGGTGGGTGAAAGGAACCAGCCCGTCGGTGGGGATGAAAAGCACCCGCAGGCTGTCAAAGGAAACCCAGGAGACCCCCTCCACCGTGAACCGGCCGGAATCCGGAAGAAAGTCCACCTCCACCGCGGGCACGCCTTCCGAGAGGAGCACATCCATCAGGGCGGCGCTCATGGGTGCACTGAGCACGCCAGCATAAGGTCGTTCGTTCCGTATCAGAGAGTCGGACATGGCAAAATCCGGCGGTGGAGGAATCTCTTCATTTTCGTCCGGCCCGGTGGGATCGTCGGGGGTGTTGCTTGTGTATTTCCTGGAGGTGGCGGAAGACCAGGTGACGGGAAAATCTTCCCCGCTGTCGCAGGGTACGTTCACTCGGGCGAAAACCCGGGCCCGGCAGGGCTGACAGGATTCGCTGCCATAGACGGTCAGGGTATAGCCCTCTTGCGGATCCCACCCGACCGTTCCTCCATAAGCCCAGACCCTCAGCCGG
>WFYF01000350.1 GCA_015490255.1 Caldifarciminota bacterium | reverse complement strand
GTGCTGGGGAGTGTGAGGTTGCTTCTGCGCATGAAGCGGGAGGGGTACCCCCTCCCCGAAGGGGTGGGGGAACAGGTGCGGACCAACTCAGAAAGCCTGATTGGGGTTATGGCGGCGCCGGGGCTGGGGGACTTTTCTGAGGGTGTGGCCATCGGATCCATGTTGCGCCTTGGGGAAGACCGGCACATGGAGGCGGTCCGGTATACCCGGACTTCGGGGTTCTGGCGCCTGCTGGGGGCTCCTCTGGTGGAGGGCCCCTGGTACCGGCGACTGGCCTGGACCCTGTTCTGGCCTGTGTTTCGGCCGCGCATGTTTTTCCGCAGTCTGTGGCCCTGGCCCTGGAGGGAGCGTTTCGTGGTGCTTTTGTATATGCGGGTGGAGGGCGATGCCACGCTGCGTCTGGATCTCTCGGGAAACCGTCTGGTCACCCGCGTGGCGGAGGGAGATCCTCCCACCGCCCGCCTGCGGGAGGCCCGTGAGCTGGCCCGGCGATACGCCCGGATCGTGGGAGGGCTGCCTTTCGTGCTGTTCACGGAAAGTCTGCTGGACATTCCCACCACCGCCCATATCCTCGGAGGGGCCACCATCGGAAAGGTGGTGGACGCGCGGCTTGGTCTGAAAGGGTACCGGAATTTCTGGGTGATGGACGGATCGGTCATCCCGGCCAATCCGGGGGTGAACCCCTCCCTCACCATCACGGCGCTTGCGGAGTACGGAGCCTCCATGGCCTCCCTGCAGTGCCCGGGTCATAAGATCCCGCCATGAGACACACCTGGCTGGCGCGGTGTTTCCCGGCAACCGGGCTGGTTTCCGGTGAGTGCCAGCCCACAGGATCCGGAAAAACTTGAGGAGGGATTCGCCATTGCTTGACATTCTTGTGGGGATGGTGTATCCTTTCGGAGACAGTTCAAAAGGAGGCCGCCGCTGAAGGGGGATCATTTCCTGATTCTTGACCTCGCGGACGATCCGTGGCGAGGCGTTGTGGCCCAGGCGGATCTGGGGGGCCTTGTGATCCGGAAGTTTGCCGAGATTCCCGCGCAGGGTTTCCGCCGCGGTCTCATCACCGATATGGAGTCTGCACGGGAGGGGTTGCAGCGTCTTCTGGACGGTCTGGCCCTGCCCTCCCGCGGTTTGCCCTCTGAGGCCACCGTTCTGATCTCCGGAGATATTGATTGCGAAATGGTGGAGGGCTCTGCCGAGGTTCCCCGGGGAGAAATTGATCGCAGGCATATTGAGAATGCCCACCGTCAGGCACAGCTTTCTCCCCGGCGGCGGTCCCACACCCTGGGCAGTCAGACCGAAAAGATCCAGTTTTATCCGATGTTTTATATCCTGAACAGCAACGAAAATCACAAAGTGATATCCCCCCTCGGTATGCGGGCCTCCCATCTCACCGTGCGGGGGCATCTTCTCCTCGCCCCCGGTACTTTTGTGACCAACCTTCGCCAGCTTCTCAGAAGTGTGGGAATCCAGTATCATGAATTCCATCTGCGCTCCTTCGGCACGTCGCACTGGGTGGTGACGGAGGCGGAGAAGGATGCGGGCGTGCTTGTGCTGGAAACCGGCGAGTCTGTGATGGATGGGGTGATCTGGTTTGAGGGGCAGCCCATCCGGTTTTTCTCCTTTGGCGGCGGCTGGAAGGACTTTGTCCGGAGCATTGCGGACGCCTTTCATATCCCCCTGGGGGTGGCACGGGAAGTGCTGGAAACTTATGGAGAGCTCTATGACACCGGTCATGTGGGCGTGCCGAACAAGATTGAGGTTGTTGCCGGGGATCAGCCCTATGTGATCCCCCGCAGAGACCTGGTGGAGGTGCTCCACAGCGTGGCGAGAAGCATCCTGGAAGACCTGGAAAAAACGCATTTTCGTGATCCGGAAAGCGGACACAGCTGGCTGGATTATACCCACGCGGTGGTGCTGAACGGATCGTTCCTGTTCCTGAAGGGAATTGAGGATCTGGTGGAAGATCTCTGGGGAAAGCAGGTCCGCATGCCTCCCACGCCACCGGAGGAAGTCCTTCAGCTCGTTCGGGAGGTGCCGCCCGGGGAACGGGAGGATTTCCTGGAAAATCCGGGGCTGTTTCCCCTTCTGGGCATTGCCCTCTGGCGTGCCCGGGAGCGCCGGATTCGCCCCGCACTGAGGGTGGCGACCAACGGTGTGGGGTTTCCCTCCCGTTTCCATTCCTGGTGGCGAGAGCTTCTGGAGAAATTGAAAATTGTCTGAGCCGGGAGGTGAGAGGATGGACAGGACATTCGGGGAACCCCGTGTGGTGGTTGTGGGCGTGGGGGGATGTGGTGGCAACACCATTCACCATCTGGTTGAGTTCGGCGTCCAGGGAGCGGAGCTTATTGCGCTGAACACGGATATGCAGGACCTCAACAAGATTCAGTCCCCCAAAAAGATCGTTATCGGTCCCGGTGTCACCGGTGGGCTCGGGGCGGGCATGCGGCCGGAGCTCGGGGCCAAAGCGATGGAGGAGTCTCTTGAAGCAGTGCTGGAAGAGTTCCAGGATGCCCACATGGTCTTTCTGGTTGCAGGTCTTGGGGGCGGCACCGGGTCCGGCGCCATGCCTGTGCTGGTTCGTGCCCTCGCGGAACGAATGCCCGAGGTGCTCACCCTGGCCATGCTGGTTCTGCCCTGGCGGGGAGAAGGGGGGTTTCGGCGGCGGGTGGCCGAAGAGGCCCTGGAAGCCATCCAGCAGTATGTGGACAGCTATATCGTGCTGCGCAACGACCGGCTGACGGAGCTCACCGATCAGAAAAAGTTCACCCAGGCCCTGAAGGAAGGCAGCATGGTGGTGTATCGTTCGGTGAAGGGCATTGTGGACATCATTACCCGTGCGGGCATCATCAACGTGGATTTTCAGGACGTGCGGACGGTCCTGGAAGGCGGTGGAAGGGCTCTGATGGGCATCGGGTTTGCGGAGGGGCAGGATCGGGCCATTCAGGCCGTGGAAAAGGCCCTCAAAAGTCCCCTTCTGGACGATATGTCCATCCACGGGGCCCGGAACATCCTGGTGAACATCCTGTTTGATGAGGACGAGCCCGATATGCGGGAAGTGGACGCCATCATGGAGTATGTGATGGAAGAGGTGGACCCCGACGGGTATGAACCCATGACGGCTTACGGGATTGCCCAGCACGAGGGACTCGGGAACAAACTTCAGGTTACCCTGGTGGTGTCCGGCCTTTCGGAGGAGGCGCCTCCTTCCAGCCGCCGGGGACGTGTCGGACGTCCCGTTCCCCGGCGTCCCAGGGATACGGGAGACGTGTTTCCCACCTGGCGTCGGGATCGGCGTGACATTCCTCCCTATATTCGCCGGATTCAGGAGTGAAGGTGGTGGCGCATCTCTCGGTGGAGGCCCTTCTTGAGGAGCAGATCGCGCGACATCGTGCTCTCAACGACTCCTTTGTTTTTGCCCGCATTCAGTTTGCCCCCGCCGTGGACCCCGAGGAGGCCATCCTCCACCTCCGCCGGTTTATCAAACGGAGCGACATCGTTCTGCGGGCGCCGGGTGGGGTGTTTGTGCTGTTTCCCCACACGCCGGGTGCGTATCTTCCCCGGATTGAAGAGCGTCTGAAGGACATTCTGGCCGGCAGGGCTTCTCAGGTTGTGCTCAAGGCCTATCCCGATGATGGAAGCACGCCGCAGGATCTCCTGCAGGGGGCACCGCCCCGACGGCTGGTGGCCACCCGGGCGGAAGATGCGTGGGGGGTGTATTACGCTTCTCCCATCAAAATGCTGCAGCGGGCGCATGAGCGCGCCCGGGATGGACAGGCTCTTGCGGTCAAACTCCACGGTCATCCCTGGACAGAGCCAGGACGTCTGCTGGACCACTTTCTGGAAAAGATCCGCCGGGAGGTCCGGGTGGTGGATCTCTCCGTTCTGGCCGGGGAGTCGGTGGACTTTGAGCTGTGGAGGGAGTTTTTTGCCGAACTCTCGCAGGAGCTCACACCCCGATCCATCGCCCGGTCTATCCAGGACATTTATACCGTGTGGGTGGTGCGCTCTCCCCAGAACCTTCCCAAGGAGGCCTTCCCCTTCCTTCGGGCCATCTGGAACGCTCTGCCTCCGGGAACCTCCCTTCTCTTTCTCTTTGTCCAGGAGGCGGAAACCGCCTTCGCCCACCAGGTGGCGTTTGAGCAGTTCCTGCGCCTTTCCGATGCCCTGATAGAGGTTCACCTCTATCCCCTTTCCCGGGAAGATTTTCTTCACATGGCCCGCAACGTGCTGGCGCTTTCCCTTCCCCAAGAGGAATTTGAGGAAAAATACGCCCTTTCCGGCGGCTATCCAGCCCTGCTTTTCCCCATTCTGGATCAGAGTCCGGCTTTCTTCTATCGCCTTCTTGCGCCGCCGCCGGAGGCGTTGCGCCAGGCGACGGAGCGAGCACGGGGGGTGATGAAGCCCTCCCTGTTCCAGTTTCTCCAGACCCTTTCAGTGCTGGGACCTTCCTTCACCCAGGAGTTTGCCCAGAGCCTTTTTGCCTCAGAGGACCCCGCCAAACTCCGGACGTTTCTGGAACGGGCGGAAAGCGCAGGCTGGCTGGTTCGGGAGGATCGTCGTTGGCGCTTTGCTCCCCCGCTTTTCTGGAAGGGGCTTTATGCCCTTCTCCCGGCCCCT
Source organism: Caldifarciminota bacterium (assembly GCA_015490255.1). GTDB lineage: Bacteria > Hydrothermota > Hydrothermia > S141-80 > S141-80 > S141-80. The sequence goes on along the minus strand of WFYF01000350.1, from coordinate 10,660 downwards.
GCGCGGCGAAAGTTCCACAAGCTGGTGTTTGATCGCTTCCAGGCGCGCACGCTGGAAAGTCAAGATCCCCTGTTCCTTCTCCAGATGGTCTGGCATGCGTGGGGCATGGAAGAGCCGGGAGCTGCGCTGTCCATTTTCCCCGCCCTTCTGCATGCTCATCCGGAAAAGCACGTTGTGCATGCCTGGCTGGAAGGTTTTCTGGACGATTTTCAGGATGCGCCGTTGCCCTACCCTGCGCTGGAGCAAACGCTGAGTTCGGCCGTGTCCATACTCCTTGCTCAGGGTGATGGGCGGGCGGTTTCCCTGGCCGAAAAGCTTGTGGAACAGGCTATGGGGGCCGATGCCCGGGCCCGGGCGGCGCTCTTTGTGATGGAAACCCGGATCCAGCTGGGGGATGTTGCTTTTCTGGAAAAGGTCCTGGACGGCGAAGCGGAGAGGATTTTTGCCGGAAGCCCCGAGTTCCAGCACAGGGCAACCCTTCGCCGGTGTGCGGCGCTGTGGCTGTCTGGAAAAGCCCGGGAGGCCCGGGAGATGCTTGTCGGGACCCGGAAGGCTCTGTTTGACATGGCGGCCCGCTCCCGGGGTACCCTCCCGCTGTTTCTGGATCGGCTTTTTGGAGAACTCCACACGCTGGAGGCCGCACTGGCCCTGGTGGAGGGAAATCCCCGCCAGGTGGAACCTCTGCTGAACCAGGCCGCCCGGCGGGCCCGTCCGGAGGGCTTTTCCCGCTTCCTCGTCCGGGAAATTCAGGGATTTGGCGCTTTCCTTCTGGGAAACATGACCCCACCGGAAGGAGAGGACCTGCAGAGTGAGATATGGCGAGCATACCATGCCTTTGTTCGTGGGGAGTGGAGGGATCTTCGCGCAAAGTCAGAGCGCTGGAAGTCCAGCCACTCCCGGTACGGTTTGATGGCCCGTCTCCTCCTGGCCTGGATGGACGCTGTTCAGCGTCTGGAGCCCCCACCCCCTTCCGCTCCGGAAGAACCGGTCTGGATGCAGGCTCTTGGAGCGTGGCTCGCAACCATGGTGGCCTGGGTGAAGGGAGAGACGCCGCCATCCCGCGAAGTTCCTGTGGATGAAGGGCATGTTCCGGCCCGGGTGTTTGCAGGGATGGCCCAGATGGTGGACCGTCCGGACCTTTTGCCCCATCTTCTTCCCCTGACGGAAGCCTATCCGGTTCTCCGGGTGCTTCTTCTGGAATGGGCAGGGTGGCTGGGATACCGTAGAGACGCTGCCCTGGTGAGCCTGGCCCGGGAGGTGGGCAGCCCGTGGCTGGAAGCGCGGGCTGCAGCGCTCCTGGGCACGGCCAGTCCGTCACTGGTGGAGCGAGAAGATCAATGGGCGCTCAAGGCACTGGAAAGGATCCGGAGAACGGTGCAATGAAGGTGCTTCTCCTCAAGGCCAAACTTCATCGGGTCCGGGTGACGGGGAAATCCCTTGATTATGAGGGGAGTTTGCTCGTGGATCCGGTGTGGATGGAGGCGGTGGGCCTTCTTCCTTATGAGCATGTGGAGGTCTACAACGTCACGAACGGAAACCGGTGGACCACCTATGTGATTCCCGGCAGTCCGGGAAGCGGTGCGGTGGAACTCAACGGGGCTGCTGCCCGGCTGGGGGAGGTGGGAGATCTTCTCATCGTCTCTGCTTATGCGTGGGTGGATTCGGATGAACTCCCCGAGCATCAGGTCCGGGTGGCACTTTTTGGGGAGGGGAATCGGCTGCAGGAGGTTCGCCGGTTCTCCGTGCATGCCCCCGGAGTTCCCACCTCTTCCTCCTGAAAGCCGATGGATTGTCCGGAATTTTCTCTGGATCAGGCCCGGGAAGCCATCCGGTGGATCCGGGAGGCGTATGGACGGGTCTTTCGGGGGGAGGAGCCGCCCCGCCTTGGTGGAGGGATCTGGGACGAGCCGGGATGTCCCGGTGTGTTCGTGACCCTGTGGACCCATCCGGAACGGGCCCTGCGGGGGTGCATCGGTGTGCTGGAGCGGCGGCCGCTGGGGGAGCAGATCCGGTGGAGCGCCTTTCAGGCGGCCTTCAACGACCCCCGCTTTCCTCCCCTTCAGGCCCGGGAACTCCCCGGGATTCTGATTGAGCTCTCGTTGCTTTATGCGTTTGAGCCTGTCACCCCGGAGGAGGCCCCGCACAGGCTCCAGCCGGGAATGCACGGCGTGACCCTCACGCTGGGACTGCATCGGGGACTTCTCCTCCCGGAGGTCGCGGAAAGCATTCAGGCCCGGAGCGGAGAAGACATGCTGCGGGCTGTGGCGGTGAAGGCCGGTCTTCCCCCGGATGCGTGGGAAAGTCCCCGGGTCCAGCTTCAGCTTTTCAAAACCCGGCGGTTTATGGAGGAAGCTCCGGGCGGGGAGGTGCGGGATCTGCCTCCAGGGTCATGAGCCTGAACGCGCTGGAGGTGTGTCTCCTGGCCCGGGAGCTGGACGCGGCGCTGCGGGGAGTGCGGATCCGGGATGTGCGGGAAGACAGGCACATTCTGGTGTTCCGGATGGACGAACCCCCTCATCTCCTGATCTCTCTTCACCCCTCTCAGCTGGGCGCTGCCCTTGCCGAAGAGGTGGGAGGAGAGTCTGTGCCGGTCCTGGCCCGGTTGCTCCGGCGGCGCAGAATCCTGAGGGTGCGGGCCCGGCCAGGGGATCGCCTGTTCATCGTGCACGCGGGAGATCGGGCCCTTGTGGTGGAGCTCACGGGCAAACACCGGAACGTCTTTGTGCTGGATGAGGAGACCCGGGTGCTGGCGGCACGGTTTCCCTCCCGCCTGCGGACCGGGGAACCCTATTCCTTTCCGCCACCTCCTTCCCCCGATTTTCGCACACTCCTCATGGAGCAGCCGGAGCGTCTGGTCCGGATGGCTCCCTATCTTGGACGGGTTTCGGACCCGGTAAACTATGTGTGTCTGGCGCTGAAAAGGCCGCAGCCCGTCCTGGTGGAAACCCCGGAGGACTTCTGGATGGCTCCCCGTCCCGTGCCTCTCCGGCCCGGCGAACGGGCCCATCCCCTGGCCACCTTGTCGGAGGGATTCCTGGCGCTTCTTCGGCAGCCCGCTCCAGAACACCCACCCGCCGGCGAGGATTCCCGTCATCGCCTGCGTCGTCGCCTGGAGGAAGAACTCGGGCGCCTGGCCCATTATGAGGCCTATCGCCGGCTGGGCGAGCGGATTTTGCGGGAACTCCCCCAACCGCCGAATGCGTTGCGTGTGTTTCGGGAAGGGGAGGTGCAGGTGGAGGTTCACCCTGGAGAAGATCCCGTGGAAGTGGCGCAGAAGGTGTTTGCCCGGTATAAAAAGATGAAGCGGGGTTATGAAACCCTCCGGAAACGTCTTGCAGGGCTGGAGTCCGAAGTGCCCTCTCCTCCGTCATCCCGCCGGCCGGAACCCCATCCATCGCCACCGGTGCAGCGCCGGCCCTACCGGGTGTTTCAGGGCCCGGGAGGGAGCCGGATTCTGGTGGGACGGTCCGCCCAGGACAACCATCGTCTCACCTTTCACATTGCCCCACCCCACGCCTGGTGGTTTCACGTTCGGGACTTTCCGGGATCTCATGTGGTCATCCCGGAGCCCGATCCTCCAGAAGAGGATCAGACGGAAGCGGCCCGGCTGGCAATATGGTTTTCCGACGCCCGGTCAGGGGGGGAAGGAGAAGTCTGGATTACCCGGCGCCGTTATGTGCGGAGTATCCGGGGGAATCCGGGGAGAGTCCGCGTTTTGAAAGGGGAGACCCGGCGTGTTCGTCTGCCCGCGACCTGGGAACCTACCCCATGGGGAGAGTGACGTACACCCAGGTGCGCCCGTCGGGCATGCCCCGGGCGAGCCAGAGGTGAACGCCCTGAAGTTCCATCCGCACTGCCAGGCTCCACCGGACTTCATCGGGTTCCCACAGCCCTTCTCCAAGCAATCGCACACGCCGGGGACCGATCCCCAGCCGGACGAAACTTCCCGCGAGGAACAACCCGGTTTCCGGCCATCCGTGGAGAGCGCGGACCCCACCCCGCGGCTCGGCCAGCGCAGAATCCCGAAGGGTACCTCCCTGCACGAGAAGCATGGCTTCAGCCAGAGACCCGGAAATCCGCAGGTTCCCCCGGACCCAGAATCCATCGTTGCGCAGGAGTCCCCAGAAGGCCAGCGTGTCCTGGGACCGGTTCCACCCGAGCCACAGGACGCCTCCCGGTTTCCGGAGCGTGTCCCACACCACGTGCACACCGCTCCCGACCGTCCATGGCCCAGCCCGCACCTGAAGCCCTCCTTCTCCGGAAAGAGCAGGGATGTCGGTGTTGTCATAGATAATCCGTCCCCGGGCTTCCAGAAAGGGGCGGAGGGGGCGGAGAAGGGCACCCCGGGCACGCTCGCGATCTCCATACCCCTCCACGGAGAGGGCACCGCGGACAAATCCACGTGCCAGCCACCCTGTAATCTTTCCTTCTCCCAGAAAACGCTGTCCGTCCCAGGTGAGAGCCACCGATCCCCGGGGTGGGGGGAAAGCCCAGCGCAGGATCGGGCGGGCATCCTCCCAGGAGAGACGGGCAGACAGCCCCAGTCCCTCCAGCCATCGGGAGAGGCGCTGCACGGTGGAGAAGCGAAACACCCCCCTCGTGATGTCCGGGAGGGGGAAGGGGAGAGGCGGGGAAAGGCGGAGATCCCGGGCAAGAACGAGAGGCCCTTCGTCCACAAGGGCGGTGTCGCCCTGAAAGCGGAGGAAGACCGCCAGAGGATAACCCCTGTTTGCAAGAAATCGGAGCACCTCCCGGGACGAGGCGGGAGGATGTGTCATGCACAACTGCACCCCCTGACCGATCACCGGATAAGGGCAGAGCGTGGCCAGAACCAGCGCAATCGTCACGGCGCTTCCGGAATTCCCAGGATCCCGGAAAATCCGTCCGGAGGGGAGGCCGTTACCCCGGAAAGCACCAGAACAGGGGTCAGACCCAGCCGCACGGCTCCTTCCACGTCCGTGTCCACCCGATCTCCGATCACCCAGACCTCGGGCGAAGGGGCTATCCCCAGGAGGTCCAGAGCGTAGCGGAACATTTCCGGCGAGGGCTTCCCGAAGACCCTTTCCGGAGGACCCCCCGCTGCCCGGAGAGCCGCCACCAGGGCCCCCGCCCCCAGATGCAGGGACCCTTCCGCGGGATAGGACACATCCGTGTTGGTTGCCCAGAAACGGGCCCCCCGCTGGAGCTCCTGAAAGGCCCGGTTCAGCCGGTCATAGCATGCGCGGCGATCCATGCCCACCAGCACCACTTCCGCATTTTCCTCCACAGGCTGCACGCCAGCCTCCTGCAGTTCCCGGACGAGGCCTTCTTCGCCGATGAGGAAAACCCGGGACACGCCCTCCCGCACCAGGGCCCGGGCGGCCACCCGCCCGCTCGTGATCACCACGGGTTGAACAAATCCCAGCGCTTCCAGCCGTGAGGCCACCTCCCGGTGGTGCCGGGTGCTGTTGTTGGTGAGAAAAGCCAGGGGAACCTTCCGGGACCAGGCCAGAAGGCGCCGGAGATTGTCCTCAAGGACGGTCTCTCCGCGCCAGATCACACCGTCCAGGTCGCACAGAATGGCCCGGGGCATCACGGGGAATTGTGGCCCAGGATGGCGGCGCCGATGGAAGCGCAGTGGAAGTTGATGCGTTCCAGTCCCGAAATCACGTCCAGGTGGATGGTGCTGGTGGACAGGGTTTCCTGGAGTCCCTGAGCCAGCCGGTCCAGATGGCGGCTGTAGAGTTCCCGGGCATACTGATTGATCTCGTCCCGGCGTTCCCAGGCACGTTTGGCCAGCGTGGCATCCCAGGAGGTAAAGGCTCCCAGGGCGAGCTCAAAGGTCTGGAGCACCTCGCGATGCAGGCTCTCCAGGTCCTCCCAGCCTGCTTCGGAGAAGGTGAGGGCTTCCCGGCGCATTTTGTGGGCCATGGGCATGAGGTCCCGGGACACGATGTCACCGATGTGCTCAACCTCTGCCAGGACGTGCAGGGTGGCCACCATACGCCGGGTGAGGGCGGCGGGCATTTCGTGCTCTTCCAGCAGCCGGGAGAGGAAGGGGGTGAGGGTCCGCTGGAGGGCATCAATCTTATCGTCCTCCCGGAGAATTCGTTCAATCAGGGCCGCATCCCGCGTTCGGAAGGCCTGGAGGCTTTCCCGGACCATAAAGAAAGCGGTGTCCGCCACCTGGAGAACCCGCCGCTGAATATGGGTCAGAGCCACCTCGGGGTGCTCAAAAAGTTCTGCCTGGAGGGTGTTGGATGGAAGGGTGACCTGCTCGGCGGGAACCAGCCGGGACACAACGGCTTCAGCGAGGTGGAGGAAGGGCAGCGCGAGGACGGCCACACCCAGGTTGAACAGGGTGTGGGCGTTGGCGATGGCCTGGGCCTCGTTCCCTGAAAAGGTGTGGATCCACTGGCTGGCAGGGACCATCCACTTCCAGATCAGGATGGTTCCGAGAAGTTTGAACAGCAGGTGGGCGAGTGCCACCCGCCGTCCGTCCACCCCCCCTCCGCTGGAGGCCACCAGGGCGGTAAAGGTGGTTCCCACGTTGGCCCCCAGAACGATGGGAAAGGCCGCTTCCAGCGTGAGGAGGTTCTGAAAAGCCAGGGAGAGAAGGATTCCGATCACCGCAGCGCTGGAGTGCACCAGGGCCGCCAGGATGGCCCCGAGGGCAAACCCCACCCAGGCGTATTCGGCCTGCAGGGAGGCCAGAGCCCGGGCCACCTCGGGATACGGTTCCAGATACCCGGCCGCCGAGCTCATGAGGGCAATGCTGTAGAAGACCAGCCCAAACCCGAAAAGGGCGCGCCCGAGAGATCGGTAAACCGGAAGTCTTCGCTCAATCACATAGCCCACGGCCACCACCAGCAGAGCGAGATCAAACACCCCGAGGGCAAGAAACTGGACCGTCAGGGTGGTGGCCACCCCGCCCCCCAGGACCGCGGCCATGGCGGCCCGGAGGGGAACCCAGCCGGCATCCACGAAAGAGACCAGCAGAACGGAAAACGCGGTGGAGGATTGAAAGGCCAGGGTGGCCAGAAACCCGCCCAGAAACCCGGTCCAGGGATGGCGGGACAGACGCCACAGTGCGTTGCGGACCCGAACCCCGGCCAGCTCCACCAGCCCCCGGCTTCCCCGCCGAAATCCGAAAAAGAAGAGGGTGAACCCTCCGACAAACAGGACCAGGAGGCGAAGGAGATAGCCCTGATCCAGCACCCATCCCCGGAGGGTACGCACGTCCCCGTCAGGAGGCGGGAGGGAGAAGATCACCCGGACCTCGCCGGGGTGGGTCACGGCGGGGAGGTGGACCTCCACCCAGCCCCGGGCATCGGTGGTTTCTTCCTGGACCCAGTCCCGGTCGGGTGTGGCCACGGCCACCACCACGGGCACTCCGGGCTGGGGGGCTCCGGTTTCGTCCACCACCGCCACCCGGAAGGGTCGGGAGAAGGGACGGCCCACAACGGTGCGCTGGGCATCTCCGGAAAGGGCGAGTCCTGTGAGGGAGTCCACAGGGATCTGGAGGGAAAGGGCAACCAGGAGCAGCGGAATCATACGTTCAGCACCTCCTGCAGGGCCTGGAGGAAACGGTCCGCCTCTTCAGGCTCTGTCCACCTCCCTGCACTCACCCGGACCACGCGGCGGGCTTCCGAGGCGGTGTATCCCATCGCCATCAGCGTGGGAGAAGGCTGGGCACGACCGGTGATGCATGCGCTGGAACTGGAAACCGCCATCCCCCGAACGTCCAGGGCGGCCACCATACGGACACCGTCCCGTCCGGGTGACAGAAACATGGTGGTGTTGGGAAGCCGGGGCCGGTTGCGTGCGATCACGGGAAGGTTCAGGTCCAGAAGTCCCGCTTCCAGCCTGGCCCGAAACGCCTGCATGCGCGTCCGGTCCTCGTGAAGGCGTTGCTGCGCCACCTCCAGTGCCTCTGCGAAAGCCCACGCCAGAGGGGCCACTTCGGTGCCCGGACGGAGCCCTCCTTCCTGCTCTCCACCCCACATCAGGGGTTCAATCTCCAGGTCCACCGGGCGGATCAGGGCGGCGACCCCCCGGGGACCATAGACCTTGTGGGAGGAAATCACCAGCAGGTGAGCCAGGCGTCCCACCGCCAGGAGGTCCTCTTTCCCGGGAATCTGGGCGGCATCCGCAAGCCAGAAGGCGCCGGCCTTTTCCACTCGCCGGGCAATTTCCTCCCAGGGCTGGATCACGCCGGTTTCCCCGCTGGCGGCCTGGATCACCACCAGGCCGGCCTCCCGATCCAGCGCTGCATCCAGATCGTCCAGCAGGATCTGGCCTTCCCGGTCCACGCCGATCCAGAAAATGGGATGTCCCCGACCCTCCAGCATCTCTGCGGGGCGGCGGGCAGCGGGGTGTTCCGTGCGGCAGACCGCCACAGGCACGCCCGGATGGGCCCGGGCAAACCCCAGAATGGCCAGATTGAGGGCCTCCGTGGCCGAGGCGGTGAAGATCACCTCTTCTGGACGGCGACCGCAGGCGGCGGCCACCCGTTCCCGGGCTTCCTCCAGAAGGAACCGGGCTTTTTGCCCTGGACGATGAAGGCTGGAAGGATTGCCAAACACTTCCAGGGCTTCCATCAGGATCCCTTTCACCCGGGGATCCAGGGGGGTTGTGGCGTTGTAATCCAGGTAAAGCATGGGCTACCGGGAGGTGGGGGCTTCAAGCGCGGCGATGCGAGAGAGGGCTTCCTCCCGGAGGAGTTCCACACCGAGGTTCTGAAAGATCTTTTCCGCCTGGCGAAAGGACCGGAGGGCCCGGGCCCGGTCTCCCAGTGCCGCATAAACCTTTCCCTGATCCAGATAGAAGTCCCCCCGGACCATGGGCACCTGGAGCTTCCGGAGAAGGTTTCGTGCCCGCCTGAGGGCTTCCAGCGCCGGTTCCTTTTCTCCAAGGACGGCCAGAACCTTGGCCCGGGCCAGGGCGGCGTAAAGACGAAGGGTTCGGCCCCGGAGGTGGGTCAGGGCTTCTTCCATCATCTGGAGCCTCTCTGCAAGGCGATCTGTCTGTCCCTCTTCCAGATCCACCTCCAGCATGGTGAGAGCCCACCAGAATCGCTTGCGGGCATCGGAGGGAGACAGGGCCTCTTCAAGGGACAGCAGGATGTTTCGCGCCCGGGCAGGATCGCCGAAAAGAAGGTGCAGATAAGCTTTCTCCAGCGTGCGGAAGAAGATGCTCTGTTGCTGATCCTGACTGTGGGCCTGCTCAAGGGAGAGATCCACAAAGCCCAGCGCACGCTCCTTCTCCCCCTTATAGGCATAGGCCCAGCCGAGCTGCCCGTAAAAAGTGGAAAGGATGCGCCGGTAATCCATGCGGTTGGCCAGGAGCACCGCCTCCTGGAGGGCCTTGATGGCTGCGTCCACATACCCCAGGTTGTTGTATACCGCACCCAGGTCCCCCAGGGTGACCATCTTTCCTTCCAGATAGCCGATCTCTTCATACACCGAAAGGGCCCGGCGGTAATATTCCAGCGCCTTTTCGGGGCGGTCCTGGTCCAGGAAAAGGCCCCCGAGGTTGGTGAGAATCACCCCCTCTCCCCGGCGATCACCCAGCTTCCGGTAGAGTTCCAGGGCCCGAAGGTAATCCTGCTCGGCCCGTTTCCACCGTTCCCGCTCTTCTTCAATCTGGGCCCGCAGGTTATAGAGCTTGGCCAGCACCTCTCCGTCCAGCGCCTCGGCCGCTTTTTCCAGCTCCCGGAGGGTGGTGCGGGCTCTGCCGTATTCCTGGAGCTGAATCAGGGCCCAGCTCATCTCCAGCTGGATCTGAACCCGGTGGAGGGGATCTTTCACCAGAGGGAGAAATCGCTCCGCTTCCTTAAGGGCCTCCCGGTGGCGCCCCCGGGCCACCAGAAGCTGAAGCCAGTTCACCGCGACCTCTCCCAGCAGCTCCCCGAGGTTGTTCGGATCCTGGAGAAGCTCCCGGAAGCACGCTTCTGCCTGATCGTATTCTCCGAGAAACCAGAAGATTTTCCCCCGACGCAGCTGCACCTGACGGCGAGCCTCCGGTGAGGAAGCGTTTTCCAGGGCCATTTCCGAAAGACGCAGGGCGGTGGGGTAGGCGTAAACGCCCATGGCTTCGTCCATGGCCTGAAGAAAAGCCTGGAAGGCCTTCTCTCGTTCGCCCGCGTGGTGGAGGTGAAAGGCGATCACTTCGGAGGGCGCCCGGGAGCGCTCCGCCAGCCGGGCGGCACGGCCGTGCAGGGTTCGCCGGCGAAGCCCGGACATTCGCGCCAGCACCGCTTCCCGGATCACGTCCTCCTGGAAGGCGAACCCCCTTCCTTCCTCCCGCAGAAGCTGGACCCGGACCAGATCTTCCAGGGGATCCAGGAGGTCCCCGGGCTCTTTCCCGAGAATTTCGGCAAGGCTTTCCAGGTCAAAGGAAGGACCCAGAATCGCTGCGGCCTCCAGCAGGCGGGTGTGCTCGGGAGAGAGAAGCCCCAGCTTATAGGTGACCAGCGCCTCCACACTCCGGGGCGGTTCATAGGTTGGCGGGAGCCGGAGTTCCCACACGTTCCGGAATCGCAGATATCCCCGGCGGTAAAGATCGGAAAGCACCTCCCCCACCAGATAGGGATTGCCGCCGGAAAAACGGTAGATTGTGTTCACCAGCGTGGCATCCGGCTCCATCTGGAGTGCCCGGTGAAGGAGCACCCGCACCTGCT
>WFYF01000349.1 GCA_015490255.1 Caldifarciminota bacterium | reverse complement strand
GGGTGGACTTCCCGTGAAACCCGCCCCCCACGATCAGGGTGACCCCCTCCGGAACACCCATCCCCGAAAGGGGGCCGTGGTGAGGGAGTTCCACCTGGATGCGGAGGTCCGGAGGACTTTCAAAAGGAATGGCCCCTTCCCGGAGGGGACGGTCGCTCCGTCCGCTTTCCCGGGGAAGGATGCTCCCGTCCGCCACAAAGGCCACCAGGCCCCGCTCCCGCAGCAGGCCCCGCAGGAAGGTGGCGTCTTCGGCCACGTCCAGATGTTCCTCCAGATCTTTCCGGGGAAGACGGGGAAAGCGCATCCGCTCCAGCACGTCCGGAAGGCGCCGGAGGAAGATGTCTTCGGCTTCCCGTCCCAGAATGCGCCGTCCCCGGGCGGGGAGCTGAACGAAAAACCGGAGGGTGACCTCTCCCTCCTCCACCTGACAGGCCGCCCGGTCCAGGATTTCCTGACCCGGCGGGTCAATCCGGATGGCCCGATCCCGGGCCACCAGCCGGTGAAACACCCGGACCAGAAAATCCCGCAGCGCCACGGTCCGTGTGGGGTTGCTCCAGGTGTGGGGCGGGAGTTCCATCACCTCTTTGGGGATTACCGCCCGCACCCAGGAGGGCGGCGCGTAGGGGTCCGCCTGCACCCGCTCCACCGTCAGGGTGAAAAAGTCAAAGTGGAAGGTCTTTCCCAGAAGTTCCTTATAGGCGCCGTAGCCCCGTCCGTCAATCCTCCGCAGAATCCCCTGGAGTCTTCTCATGGCGCTTCCTCCGGGCGAGGCGGATTTTTCGCCGCGCAAGGGCCTCTTCATAAAGCCGTTGTTCCTCCGGTGTCTGAGGTGTGAAATCGCCCGGAATGGGGGCGGGACGGCCGTCGGGACCCAGATGGACAAAGGTCAGAAAGGCGGTGGCCACGTGGCGGAGTTCCCGGGCCCGGAAGTCTTCGGCCAGGATTTTGGCCCCGATCTCCATGCTGGTGCGTCCCACATAGTTTACGTGGAGCCGGAGGTCCAGGGCGTTGCCCACCCGGGCGGGGGCATAAAAGTCCACGGCGTCCAGCGAAGCGGTGACCACAGGGCCACCGGCGGTCCGCAGGGCCAGGATGGCGGAGGCCTGGTCCAGCTCCAGGAAAAGCCGCCCGGCAAACATCACGTCCCCGAAAACCGTATCATCGGGCATCACCAGCTTCACGTGGTGAAGGGTGCGCCGGAGATTTGAGAGAAGGGTGACCTCCCGGGCCAGTTCGTGCCGGCGGGCGATGCGACCCTCCCGGGCCTTCCGCCGGGCCAGGGCCCGCTGCTGGATCTCCTCCTCATAGGGATCCAGCGGAACCACTCGCTGCGGCACGGGGCGGGGGCGCCCCTGTTCGTCAATGGCCACGAAACACAGATAGGCCTGGGTGGCCAGACGGCGGCCCTCCTCTCCGGCGTGGCGCACCTCGCAGAACACCGCCACCTCCATGCTGGAACGCCCCACATATTCCACATAGGCCCGGAACCGCAGGACGTCCCCGATCCGTACGGGTTCCTCAAAATCCAGGCTTTCCAGGGAGGCGAGCACCACAGACCCCTCGGCCACACGGGCAGCAGCCAGCATGCCGGCCTCCACGATCCAGTACATCATCCATCCGCCGTAAAGATTCCCCGCGGGATTGGCGAACCGCGGGAACACAAACCGGATCATCTCGGTCCGGGTGTCTCTCAGGGCGATTTCCATGCCACCCCCAGACTTCGCAGAAGCAGTGCCGCCCCGGCTCGCTCGGCCGGGGGCATTTCACACCGGGCATAGTGGAGCAGATGGGGCAGAGCATCCCGGGGTGCGGCGCTCCAGGGAATTTCCAGAAACAGGGGAAAATCCACCCCGCCGTCTCCCATGAACAGGCACTGGCGGGGAGAAAACCCGTAAAGGCGCAGAACCCGCAAAACCCCCTCCCGCTTGCTCACCCCTTCGGGGGCAATGTGGAGGGTGCCGTCCGGCTGGGGATACACGTGGATCCCGTTCCGGGGAAGAACCACCCCCTGCGGGACAACCAGCCGGGTGGGTGGAGGAAGATCCCGAAGATCGCCGGGCGATCGGACCTCGTGGGTGCCGGGATAGCCCCGGTAGTCCCGCCAGCCCCAGGATTCGGTGGCGAAAATGTAGTTTTCGTCGTGGATGGTGGCCACGAAAGGAACGTTCATTTCCAGAAACGCCGTCCAGAAAGCCCGGGGAAGGGGATGGGTCTGGAAGATGGAGCCATCCGGATGGACGATCCGGGCCCCGTTCTCCGCAACAAAGGGAAGGTCCGCCCGCAGTTCCCGAACGTAGGGAAGGGCGGTGCCCACCCGCCGGGCGGTGGCCACCAGCACATGTCCTCCGTCAGATCGGAAAGCGTGCACCGCATCCTGCACCGCGGGAGGAATCCCCCTGCCGGACACCAGGACCGTCCCGTCCAGATCCAGCACCAGAACCCGAAAGGGTGGCATCACAACCCCGCTTCTTTCCGGGCGAGTTCCACGCCTTCCACCATGTTCCGCAGTTTGGCGAAGGCCACCTCCCAGGTGCGGGTCCGCAGGCCGCAGTCCGGGGCCACATACACCCGCCCGGGATCGCCGATCACCTCCAGGGCGAAGAGCACCCGGTCCCGGACCAGTTCCGGAGGCTCCACGAAATCCGTGTGGACATCCAGCACCCCAAGGCCCACGACAAACCGGGTGTCGCGGAGGAGTTCCAGAGTTTTTCCGTATCCCGGGCGCTTTTCCGGGGAAACGCCCGGTTCCCGGCTGTCCCGGTTGGCATATTCAAAATGCATCTCGTGGATCACCCCCTCCAGTTCCCGGATCAGGGGGAAGAGGGTGGAATAGTCGGAGAAGCAGATGTGCATGCCGAAAAACACGCGGTCGGCGAGGTCTTTCACGCTCTCCCGGGTGGCTTCCACGAACACGGGGATCTCGTCCGGGTGGGTGGTGGCGGCAGGCTCGTCAATCTGGAGGAAGCGGGCGCCGGCATCGGCCAGGGCTTTCAGATTGGGATAGAGCACCTCCCGGGCCATATCCAGGAGAAAGGCCCGGCGGGCTTCCTTCCGGGCCCGCAGCCCCTCAGCCGTCCCCAGGGGGACATCCCGGAGGTAAAATTCGTCAAAAGACCAGTCCACCAGCGTATAGGCGCCGGTGATGGGGATTTTCACCGGGCGGGTGGCAAAGGATGCGATGGTGCGGTATTCTTCAAGGTGATAGGGTTCGGGGAGGGCGGGACGTTCCACCACGGCGGCCTTGCGGTAATATTTGTTGTCAAAACTCCGCACGTGTCCCAGGAAATGGAATCCCCGGATGCGCCGGATGGGATATTCGTACATTTCTACCCGGTGCTGCTCCCCGTCATACACCACATCCAGCCC
>WFYF01000348.1 GCA_015490255.1 Caldifarciminota bacterium | reverse complement strand
CTCCAGCCCTTCACCGAGAAACGCCAGAAACCACTCTGTTGCTCCGTGGATCTGGGGGGTGCACCGGAGGCTGTAGGCGTCCTGCACCCGGGAGGCATCCCGGGGGATCCGGGAGTCTGTCACGAGCTGGCGGACTTCTGCCCCCACCTTTTCCACACCGAAACCCCGGAGGGCGAGGGCGCGCCCGTCCAGCGCACCGGGAAGGGCGGCCAGGGCCTCAAAGGTGGTGGCGGCGATCCAGGGGAGCCAGGCCATGAGGGTCCGGGCTTGCTGAAAGGCAACCAGAAGCACGGCAGTGGAATAGGACGTGCCGTTGATCAGGGCCAGGGCTTCTTTGGGTCCGGGCTTCCAGGGAGGGAGGCCCGGGGCCTCCAGAGCGTGGCGGGCGGCCACCCGCTGCCCCTGGAGCCACACCTCCCCCTCCCCCATCAGGGTAAGGGCGATGTGGGCAAGGGGTGCGAGGTCTCCACTGGCCCCCACCGAACCCCACCGGGGGACCACCGGAACGACGTCTTCGTTGAGGAACCGCTCCAGATACATCAGGGTCCGCCAGGAGACGCCGGAATAGCCCTGAAGCAGGAGATGGGCGCGCAGAAGCAGGGTGAGGCGGACCACCTCCGGTGGAGCCGGATCCCCCACCCCCACCGCGTGGCTTCGCAGAAGGTTCACCGAAAACCGCTGAAGTTCGTCCGGAGGAATCCGGGTGGTGGCGAGTTTTCCCACGCCGGTGTTGATGCCATACGCCGGGCCGCCGGTGAGAAGCTCCTGGACTTTCCGATGCGCCGCCTCCACCCGGGACCGGGCTTCCGGCGAAAGAATCACCCGCTTACCCTGGAGAAACTGTGCAGCATCCTCCAGGGTAAGCCGTTTTTCACCCAGATGAAGGGCTTCCACCCCGCCCCCTCACTGGCGTTTGCGCACGTCCGCCAGGGGTGAAGGGACCCGGATGTAGTGCTGAAACCGGTCGGGAACGTCCCGGAGAAGTTTTTCCCGGCCCGGAGGCTCCGCCACCGCATCATCTCGCAGGCGCAGCACCCGGGGCCCCACGCCGTAGAGGGGCTCCACACCTTCCACCGGGGCTTCCCGCAGAACGGCAAAGGCCTCAAGAATGGCTTCAAGACTGGCGGCAAGCTCTTCCCGCTCTTCCGGTGCAAGTTCCAGCCGGGCAAGATAGGCGATATGTTCCAGGGAAAACTTCACAGGAGTTCCTCCACCCGGGCCTTCAACACGTGGTAGGGGACGGCTCCCACCAGGCGATCCACCTCCCGGCCACCCTGGAAGAAGATCAGGGTGGGAATGCTCATCACCCCAAACCGCGCCGCGATCTCCGGGTGATCGTCCGTGTTGAGCTTGCCCAGCACCACGGCATCGTATTCCTCAAGAAGCCGCTTCAGGTGGGGTTCCAGCATCTTGCACGGGTGGCACCAGTCGGCCCAGAAATCCACCACCAGCAGACCGTCTTTGAACTCCTTCAGCGCACGGTCAAAGTTCTGCGTGGTCAGTTCAAGGGTCCGGTCATGGGCCATGCTTTCCCTCCTTCGTCCACACCTCGGTTCCGGGGGGGATGCGGGCATCCTTCAGAACCACACCGGGATAGAGCACCGCACCTTCCCCCACCTGGGTTGTGCCCATCAGGGCCACACCCGGGTAAACCACCACGTCCCGGGCCAGCACCACTTCCTGCTCAATATACACGCTTTCCGGATCCAGAAAGGTCACCCCTTCCGCCATCCACCGTTCCACAATCCGGCGGCGCATCACCGCATGAGCCAGGGCCAGGTCCTTCCGGGTGTTCACCCCCAGGCTCTCCTCCCAGTCTTCCACCCGAAAGGCAAACACCCGGCCGGTCCGCCGCTGAAGGATGGCGATGGCGTCGGTGAGATAATATTCCTGCTGCTTGTTCTCCGGCCGGATGTCCTCCAGCACCTCAAAGAGCAGGGGGACTTCAAACACATATGCCCCCGCGTTGATCTCCCGAACCTGTTTCTCCTCCGGAAAGGCATCCGCTTCTTCCACGATCATCAAAAGCCGGCTGGGGTTCTCCGGGGAGCGGATCACCCGACCGTATCCCGTGGGATCCGGCACCTCCGCCGTCATCACGGTGGCCACCGCCTCGTGGGTCCGGTGGAACTGGACCATGCGGGCCAGGGTTTCTCCCCGCAGGAGAGGGGCGTCCCCCGGGAGCACCACGAGTTCACCCGGAGTGGTGAGGTGTTCCCGCAGGCGCTTCACGGCGTCCCCCGTCCCCAGAGCCTGATCCTGGATCACCACGGTGAAATCCGGCTCGGGGAAGACATGGGGCAGAGCGGCTTCAGCAGCAGGAGAGAGAACCACGAAGACGCCGTCGGGTTCCATCGCACGAAGGGCAGCAAGGGGATAGGCCAGCAGAGGGCGTCCGCACAGGGGATGGAAGATCTTGCTGGTGCGGCTTTTGAAGCGTTTGGACTGTCCTCCGGCCAGAATGGCACCGAACAGAGGCATGTCAGACCTCCCGGAACTCCACAGGCAGATCCGTATATTCCCGGATCACCGCCACAAGATCGTCCACCCGGTTTCGGGGGATCACGGTGGAAAGCATATCGGCCGTGGCACTGGTCATCTCCACGTTGATCCCCGCGATGGAAAACCAGGAAAAGATGGTGGCGGCGGCCCCCACCTCCCGGGCACCGTCCTCGGCATAGAAGTTCACCAGGGCCGCATGCCGATCCCAGTCCACCCGACGGGCCCCCACGGCTTCCAGCTCTTCCTCCAGCGCCTGAACGTCCGAGAAGAAGGCCTCCGGGAAGACCAGTCCCAGGTCGGATTTGCCCTGCCGGCTGGGACTCTGGGCGATGAAAAAGAGTGGAATGCCGTGCTTTTCAAACAGGGCAAACAGCTCGTATCCCATGCCCGGGCGGTCCCGGATGTCCCGGAGCACGGCCTTGATTACCCGCCGGTTGACATGGACTTCCCGGATCATGCCCGAACGTCCTTGAGAAACTTCACCAGGGCTTCAATTTCTTCCACAGTTCGCCGCTCGGTGACGGCGATCATCAGCCAGTTCTCCGGATAGCCCCACCGGTCCATGGCCACACCGGGCAGGATTCCCCGTTCCACGCCCAGGGCCACCACCTCCCGGGCCGGCCTCCGGAGCTCCACCACGAACTCCCGGAACACCGGAGCCCGGAACACCCGGTGGGCGATGTTCTCATCTTCCAGCCGGCGGATGAGGGTCATGGCCTTCCGGTGGGCGTTTTCCGCCACCTCCCGCAACCCCTGGGGTCCCAGGAGGGAAAGATAGACCGCCACCGCCAGGGCCATGAGCTGCTGGTTGGTGCAGATGTTGGACGTGGCTTTCTCCCGGCGGATGTGCTGTTCCCGGGTCTGCAGCACGGTCACATAGCCCGGGCGGCCCTCCACGTCCACGGTCTTTCCCGCAATCCGCCCCGGGAGCTGGCGGATGTATTCCTTCCGGGTGGCCAGAATGCCGATGTAGGGTCCGCCGAACCCCAGGGGCAGGCCAAGGGATTGCCCTTCCGCCACGGCGATATCGGCCTTGTATTCCCCGGGTGGCGCCACAAGCGCCACAGAAACCGGATCAAAATAGGTGATCACCACCGCACCGGCCCGGTGCACCTCCCGCTGGAAGGTGTAGGGATTCTCCAGGACCCCGAAGAAGTTGGGGGTCTGCATCACCACCGCCGCCACATCCTGCCCCAGGTGGTTGCGGATCCACACCTCGTCCATCTGACCGGTATAGGGGAGATAGGGGATCTCCTCCACCGTGACGTCCTGCCCGGAGAGATAGGTTTTCACCACTGCTTTGGCGTGGGGATGGAGACTCTGGGGCAGCAGCACCCGGTTCCGCTTGTCCTTCTGGATGCGGAGGGCCATGAGCACGGCCTCTGCAAGGGCGGTGGGACCGTCATACACCGAACCCTGCACCACGTCCATCAGGGTGAGCCGGGCGATCAGGCTCTGGAATTCATAGAGCACCTGGAGGGTTCCCTGGGAGGCTTCGGCCTGATAGGGGGTGTATGCGGTGAAGAACTCCGAGCGGGAAAGGATGAAGTCAACGGCGGGGGGGGTGTAAACGTCATAGGCACCGGCGCCGGCAAACACCACCATCCGCCGGTTCTCATCCGCCAGGGCAGCGAGATGGCCCACGAGTTGAGGCTCGGTGAGAGCAGGCGGAATCGGGAGATCTCCCTCAAAGAGAAGGTCTTTCGGGATGTGGGCAAAAAGGTCGGCGATGGAAGATTTACCCAGCACCCGGAGCATCTGCTCCCGGTCTCTGGCGGTGTGGGGTGTGTATTTCATGCGTTCTCTACGATTTTCCGATACTGCTCGGGGGTGAGGAGGTTCTCCAGTTCTTCGGGGTGGGTGATCTCCATGCGGAAAATCCAGCCCTCCCCATAAGGATCCTGATTGATGCGTTCCGGGGCTTCCTCCAGGGCGGTGTTCACCTCCACCACCCTGCCGGAAAGCGGGCTATAGACTTCCGCCACGGTTTTCACCGCTTCCAGGGTGGCCACCGCCTCTCCCCGACGCACCTCCCGTCCCGCCTCAGGAAGCTCCACATACACGATGTCCGAAAGCTCCGCCTGGGCAAAGTCCGTGATCCCCACCTCCACCCGGTTTCCGTCCAGCACGCGCACCCACTCGTGCTCTTCCGTATACTTCAGATCTTCAGGAATGTTCATCGCGTGACCTCCTTTCCGGGGTGGTGATTATACGCAGCCGGGGCTGAACCATCAAACAGCCGCTTCCCATACGGCAATTCACCAAACACGAGCGGCCCGGAATGGGGGTGCCGGGGAGGTCTTTGTCCGGTGCAGGCCCGGGCAGGTTGACAGCCAGCCGGTCCGGGACTATATTTCATAGGGGTACGGGTTGTCCGGACAACAGGAGGATGGGGATGTGGGGGCTGTTGATGGTTGCCCAGAGTCAGGCTTTTGTGCTGAACCTCTCCTCCCGCAACCTTCAGGATGTGGCGCTGGTGGGGGACACCGCCTGGGCGGTGGGAGAGGTTGCAAACACCGACGGAGGTGGGGGTTATGGTGGCAACAACGTGGCCCTCGTGAAGATCCTGCCGGATGGGAGCGTGGCCTGGGATACGACTTATGGGACGGTGTATGACGACGGCGCCACCGCGGTGGATGTGCGCAACGACACCCTTGTGGTCGCGGGTTATCTGCGAAGCAGCGACAACACGGTGAACTATGAACTTTTCCTCGGGACTTTTTCCACCCTGGATGGCTCTTCGTTTGCCATCAAACAGTGGGGTGTGAACGGATACGATGTGGCCACGGGCGTGGACATCGGCCCGGACACCCTGGTCTGGGTGAGCTGGGTGAGCACCTTCGCGGATCAGGATGCGTGCGTGGGGGCCTTTTCCATCCGCACCCTGGAGATGGCACAGGATGCCGGGGTGAGCGTCAACCAGTGTTTTGCCGGATCCGGTGGCGCCACAGATTGGGCTCACGACGTGGCCACCCTTGGCGACAGCGTGGTGATGATGGTGGGCAGCACCGCAGGGGGACAGGCTCTGGTTTTCTTCTGGCAGCGTTCTCCGTTTTTCAACCTGCTGGTCTATGGGGTAACGTTTCAGGAAGGTGGGGTGAGCCGGGGGCCGGCGGAGGCCCGGTCGGTGGTCGCGGTGGGAGACACTTTTCTCGTGGTGGGACACGTGATGGATACGGTGGGAGGTGCCAACCAGCAGGCGGTGTGGCTTGCGAAATACGACGCCTCCGGCCAGCTCCGGGGGAGCTTTGCCTGGAAAGAAGCCAGCCCTGCCCTCACCGACACCCTTGAGGTGCGGGCCGCTTTCGCCCGGGGAGACACCCTGTGGATTGCGGGAAACGCCACCACCACTTCCACCGGGGAAGACGCCTTGCTCCTGGCGGTGAACTGGCACGACGGAACGGTCTTCTGGGCCCGTTCCTGGGCCCTCTCGGCCGGCAACGACCGGTTTCGGGGTGTGGCCGTTGTGCCGGGGAAGTTGTGGGCGGTGGGCACCGCCGACGGAACCACCATGACGGTGCTTCATGGCCGGAGCGACACCGGGGAGGCCTGCGGGACCTGGGTGGAAGTGCCCATGGTTCTCCAGAGCACCTGGCTTCCGGCCCAGGCCTCTCCGGGAGGGTCCGCGGGGGTGAAAACCTTCACCAGCCGGAACGAGGAAACGCCGAGGACCGCGTGGGACGCATCCACAAGCCTCTGCACCGGTCCTGTGCTGGTGGGAGAAACCAGACAAAGGTTTGTGCCTTTCCCACCCCGGGGACACTGCCGGTACGTATCCCTGGACGGCCGGTGCCTCTCGCAGCCAGCCTGCGGCATCAGCCTCCGGGTGGATGGCGGGTCCCGGCCCCGGAAGGTGTTGGTTTTTCCCGGAATTCCATGGCGATAAGGGGAAGGGTTTTGCGTGATTTTCAAGGTATGCTGGGGGCGTACGCGATTTCTTGCAGGCACTGTGTGGGGGGTAAGGGGTCCCAAAAAACTCCCGGAGGGGATTTTGTGAGGTGGAGTAACGGTCCCCAACCAATTCCCTGCGGAATTGGTTGGGGTAGACCAACGGAGTCCCCATCAAACTTCCTCCGGAAATTTGATGGGGTGAGTTTTTCCCCCTCCCCCGGCCCCTCCCGCCAGGGGAGGGGAGAGAGACACCCCGTAAGAAAGCCTGGACATGCTTGCGAAACCCATTCGTTGGGACGCCTTTCGGGAAGTCCCACAAGGTTTTTCCGGATAACCCGCGGGGTTCACAGGAGGCAGGGTTGTCCGTCAATCTGGCATCCTGTGCCGGCGGTCAGGGACGCTCCCTTCCCCTGAACGGGGGAAGGATGGGCTGGGGGGACGGAACGTTGCGGGTTTGCAGGGCCGAGCGGTATCGTTTATCTTATTCCCGACGCAGGAGGTGTGGGGATGGGTCTGTTCCTGATGGGGTTGCTGGCTCTTTCTCCCTGTGAGCAGGCGATCCAGGCGGTGGAATCACAGCATGCTCTGGCGCCCCGCTGGTTCGTAACGGGTCTGCTGACCGGCCCGGTGGGGGTCCTGATTGCCGCTCTGGGATCGGGCAGGCCTCCGTCCGACACGCTGGATCCCCGGTGCTATCTCCAGGCCCTCCGGAAAGTGCGAATGAAATACGCCACCTACGGCTGTCTGACCACCGGCGCGGTTGTGCTGGGTCTGGGCACCGCAGCCTGTGTGAGCGCAGCCTCCTCCTGCACCGTGTCCACAGGTTGCAGCGGTGGAGAAACCTCCGGCTGTGACAGCGGAGGGAGTTCCGGCTGCAGCGGGGGCGGTGGAGGCGGGTCCTCCGGATGCTCCTGAGCCTGTGCCAGTGGGGAACCTGGTTGCTCCTCACCTTTCCCCAGGGAAGGCTGTTTCACAACGGATGGCGCGGCGTATGGATGGCCCCGGACACTGCATGGGCCGTTCCGGAAACCGATCTGCTTCCCGCCTTCGTCACGGGCACCCTCCCCCTTCTGCTTTTCAGCCAGGGCTGGATTCGCCTGGATTCCCTGCGCTGGATTCACTCCGCCACGTCCGACACCCTGACCTACCGGACAGCATCTCCGCAAACCCTCCAGGTGGACAGCCTTTCCTGGGTGCTTGCGGGCGATACGCTGAAAGCCTTCGGCCAGGCCCTGGTTGTTCGCCGCTGCGATTTCTCCGATGTGTCCCTTCGCTGGCCCGGCCCCCCTTCACCGGGGCCGGTGCTGCGCTGGTGGCGAAGGCCCTCCCGGGGGACGTTCAGCACCCTGCACCGTCTGTATAAGGCCCTTCTGGCGAACCAGCAGGGGGACCTGTGCAACTTCCGGCCCACCTGCTCCACCTTTGCCCTGAAAAGCCTCCAGCAAAACCTTATGCTCGGTCTGCTCCAGGCAGCGGATCGCCTGATCCGGGATCACCCGGGTGCGATCCGGAAACCCTATCCTCCTGTGCTGGACGAGTTCCTGCGCTCCAAACGCCTGGATCTTCCGGCCGGAGACATCCCGGTGGTGGGGTTTCCGGAACCGGATACCTCGCTGGACGGCATGGGTCTTCTGACCCTGGCCACCTTTGCCGAACAGGTCCATCCTCTTGCCGCCCCGGCCCTGTATGAGCAGGCGTCGCGCGCCGTATCCGGGCCCCTTGCGCGCGATCTTCTCCGGTATGCGGCTGAACTCCGTCATGCGTGGGAAAGGCGCATCCCGGCACCAAAAAAACCGGGCTGGTGGAAAGCGCTGACCCTGATTCCCGGGGTGGGCTATGCCCTGTGCGGCTTGCGGGAGGAAGCCTTCCAGACCCTCAGGCTCGGGGTGTTGCTGGGGACCGGTCTGGTCTGGAGCCTTCGGGAGGATCACCGTACGGCGGCCTGGCTGTATGGCGGATTTCTCGGGTGGTTTCTCGCCGGAAGCATCTATGGAGGCTGGCGGTGCCTTTCCTCCTCTTCCTGAGCGTCCAGATCTTCTGGCAGGCCCCCACGCTGGACTCGGTGGCCCTCGCCGCCTTCCGGGAAAAGGACCTCCACCGTGCCCTGTTTTTTGCCGAACTCGCACAAGCGGTGGCGCCTGCGCCCGAACGCCGCCGGCGGCTGTGCGTTCTGGGGGTGGCCTCCCGAAAGACGACCTATCTGGAAGTCTGCCCGGAAACCGCCTGGGAGCTGTGGGAAGACCTGTGGGAGAAGGGGCCGCCAGCGGCACTGGGCTGGGCCAATCGGTTGATTCCCGGATCGGGCCTGATGCTGATGGGGGCGTGGAAGGAAGGCCTTGTTTCCCTTACTCTGAACGCTCTGGTAGGCTATGGCATCTGGCGGCTGGCCCGGGAAAGACGATGGGTGGACGCGGGTCTGGTGTTTCTGTTCTTCGGCCCACGGTTTTATGGGGGGAGTCAGGTGCGTTTCCGGGAGGCCTATCGGTTCCGCCTTGTCTCCCGGGCCCTCAACCGGCCCGTTCCCGGCGTTTCCGGAGAACCTCCATGAGCTGTTCGTAAGGCAGGGTGTTCCAGATCCGCTCCGGCGGGAGCCAGGCCCGCCGGGCTTGTCCCACCCCCAGACGCATCATCCACATCTGACCGTGGTGATGGGCGTCGGTGCCCAGGACAAAAGCCACGCCGGTGTCCTTCACCTGGAGGATGGACACGTCGTTCAGGTCCATGCGTTCGGCATGGGCGTTGATCTCCAGCGCAACACCCACCTCGGCGGCTTTCCGGGCGACTTTCTCCAGATCCACCCGGTAGCCCTCCCGCCCCGCCACCAGCCGTCCGGTGGGATGGGCGATGGCGTGAACATACGGATTGTCCAGGGCCTTCAGAATCCGGGGCGTGACGTCCTCGTCTTTGCGCCACTGGTGGATGGAGGCCACCACATAGTCCAGCCGGGCCAGGAC
>WFYF01000347.1 GCA_015490255.1 Caldifarciminota bacterium | reverse complement strand
CGGGTGGTATGTGGATGATGTCCGCGTGGTGGCCTCCCGCTATGGTGCGCCCGAGTGTCCCACCACCGGTGTGGCGGAAACTTCCGGACCCCGGAACGGAAAGATCCGTCTGGTGGGACGCACGCTGCGGCTGGACCTGCCCACGCCGGGGCTGGCGCGTCTGGTGCTCTACAACGCTCTGGGGCGGAAGGTCCGGGAATTCCGCCTTGCCGGTGCCCGGCGCCACGCCCTGAGGCTGGATCTTTCCCCCGGGGCCTATTTCTTCCGGCTTTCGCAGGGGGTGTTCCGGAAGGAGGGCCGTCTGGTCCTGCCCTGAGGCGACGAGGCCGCCCGCCTATTATTAAGGGGGTATTGAAAAACGAGCCCCTTTTCTGAAGATTTTTGACAGGGCACGGCGTCACGTTGACTTTTCCCATCCGGTGCCCTATGATTGTCTGAAAAAGGAGGCGGGCGGTGGTCTGGTTGATGGTGGCGCAGACGGTGACGTTCCTCCATCTCAACGACACCCACCATCACCTCTATCCTTACGCCGCTTCGGCAGGGTTCGCCCGATTGGCTTTCCTTCTGGATTCCCTGTCTTCGGTCTATTCCGGGGCCATCCGGGTGCACGCGGGAGACGTGAGCGTGGGAGATCTCTCCTTCAACTTTGACACCATCCCGGGTCGGGCGGAGTTTTCCCTGCTGAAGCGTATGGGGTTTCGCTATATCACCGTGGGGAACCACGAACTGGATCTGGGGGAGCAGCACTTTCTTGAACTTCTGCAGGATGTGGGGCTTCCGGACACCGCCACCCGCCTGCTCTCGGCCAATCTGGATTTCGCCACCCATCCCCTCCGGAACCTGGTCCAGCCCTGGGACACCTTCACCGTGGCCGGAAAACGGATCGGGATCTTCGGCCTCACCACCACCATGCCCACCAACATCCTACCGGAACTCGGGGACTCCATCCGGGCCACCGATCCCATCCCCGCCGCCCAGGCCATGGTGGATACCCTCCAGGCCATGGGTGTGGACGCCATCGTTCTGCTCTCCCATCTGGGTTTGAGCACGGAGCAGCAGGTGGCCCGGAACGTGGCCGGCATCAACCTGATCATCGGGGGACACTCCCACACCTATCTTCCCCAGGCGGTTTCCGTGGTGGATCCCGCCGGTGACACCACCTGGATCGTTCAGGTGGGCTCCTTTGTCCGGTGGATCGGCATCACCCGTCTGGACCTTTCCGGGTCCCGTCCCACGCTGCTTTCCTATGCGACACTGCCCGTGGACCCCGGACCGGGCGCCCCTGCCATCCAGAGCGCGCTGGACAGCCTGAAGAACGAAATCATCGCGATGTACGGACGGGATCCCTATGCCACCACCGTGGTCACCGTGGTGGACACCATCTCGGTGGAGTGGGACACCCTCCTGGCCTATCAGGACACCCCGCTGGGGAATTTTGTGTCAGACGCCATTCAGGATACCCTGGGAATCCTGCGGAACACTGACGCTTCCCTCATCCCTCTCATGCTGATTTCCGATCCCATCTATCCTGGACCCGTCACCGAGGCCGATCTCTTCCGGGCTTCCCCTTATGGGCATGATCCCGCTTCCCGCCTCAATTCCCGGCTGGTGGTGGCCTATCTCCAGGGGACCACCCTCCAGTCCGCCCTGACGTTTTCCCTGCTCATTTACCCGGATATGCTGCCGCAACCTTCGGGCATGCGCTATGCTTTCGCCCGCACGCCTTCCGTTCAGCTCCTTTCTGTGGAGATTCAGGGCCAGCCCGTGGTGGACACCCAGCAGTATGCCATCGGGATGGACGTGTGGAGCCTGTGGGGCATCACGAACCTGATGGGGCTTCCGGTGGACAGTGCTGAGACCCTGGCCTTCACCGTGGCGGAGGCCATCTGGGGTTATGCCCGGAAACAGGGAAGTCTCCAGTATGGTCGGGAAGGCCGGGTGATCCGTCAGGACGGGGTGGATGTGGCGGAAAATCTCCCCGATCCCCGGGTGCGATTCCACATCCGGCCCCGGATGCTGGTCCTGCCGGATCCCGGCGTGCCCTTTGTGATCCGGGATCTTCTGGGCCGGGAGGTGGCGGCGGGACGGACACCGGTCCGGCTGGTCCTTCGCCCCGGACGATATTTCCTCCACACCCCCCGAACGCGGGCGGTGGTGGTGATTCCCTGAACCATGCCAGGACTGCGCGCGTTTCGGGAACTCCTGGCGGTACACTACGCCTATATGAACGAATACCGGGCGGAGATATTCCTGTGGATGCTCACGGGACTCCTGCCCTTCATCCTGATGGGACTGTGGATGGAGATCGCCCGGCAGGGGGTGGCGGGATGGTCCCCCGTGGACTTTGCCCGGTATTTTTTCGTGGTTTTCCTGGTTCGTCAGTTTACCGTCACCTGGGTGATCTGGGACTTTGAATCGGCGGTGGTGGAAGGGCGCCTGTCCCACGATCTGCTGCGTCCCATGGACCCGGTGTGGTGGTTTTTGAGCGCCCATCTCGGGGAACGCCTCTCCCGGCTCCCCTTTCTGCTTCTGGTGTGCGGTGCGTTTTTCACCCTTTATCCGGCGGCGTGGTTTGTGCCGCCGTTCCACAACCTGATGGCCTTTGCCGGGCTGGTGGTTCTTGCCTTCGCCCTCCGGTTTCTTGCCCAGTATACCCTGGCCCTTCTGGCCTTCTGGATGGAACGGGCCTCCGCCCTGGAAGGCCTCTGGCAGATTTTCTATCTCTTTCTTTCGGGCACGGTGGTGCCCCTGGATCTCTTTCCGGAGGGACTGCGCCGGGTGATTTTCTGGACGCCTTTCCCCTATATTGTGG
>WFYF01000346.1 GCA_015490255.1 Caldifarciminota bacterium | reverse complement strand
GCCATGTTTCTGCCGAGATAAGCGGAAAACACATAGGGACGGGTGCGTTTGCGGGCATAAAGGAGATCCACCAGCCCCCGCTGTTCCAGGGCCTTTTTGAGCAGGGAGAGAAACACCCGGCGATATTCTTGAGGAAGCACCTGTCGGGGATTGAGGAGGGCAACTTTCAGACGCATGCGAACCTCCTGTTGCGGAACGGGGATAGCATACGGGAGAAACAGAGAATTTGCAAGGTCAACGTTGATGGTTCCCCTCCGGCCGTGTATAACTTTGCCATGCGGCTGGCACACGTGGGCATCGTCACCCGGGACGCGGAGGGTCTCGCCCGGATTCTGGGCGAGGTGCTGGGCCTTGCCATCACCGCACGGGACCGGGACGAAGAACGGGGCCTGGCGTTCATCTTTCTGGGTGAAAGTCCCGCGCTGGAACTCATCCAGCCCCTCCGGGAAGGCACCACGGTGGATCGCTTTCTCGCCGAGCGCAAGGGAGGCCTGCACCACATCGCCTTCTGGGTGGACGATCTGAAGGAGGCGCTGGAACGCCTCACCGCCCGGGGATACCGGGTGGTGGACGGTCCCCGGAAGGGGGCGCTGGGCCATACCATCGCCTTTCTCCATCCCCGGGACACCGGCTATGTCCTCGTGGAACTTGTGCAGGAACCCTCATGATCTGGTTTCTCTCCTCTCTCTTTCTTGCAACCTCCATTGAGCCTCTGCGCCTTCTGGTGCAGGACCTCGCGGGGAATCACGTGGAGGTCTTCGCCCTGATTCCGCCGGGGGCCTCGCCCCACACCTACGATCCCCGCCCCACTGACTTCGCCCGGCTGGAGAAAGCCCACGCGGTGATCCTGGTGGGCCCGCCTCTGGATCACTGGGTCCACCACCGCCGTCGGGTGGTGCTCAAAACCCTGTTAGGGATTCCGGACACCGCCAATCCCCACATCTGGCTTTCCTTCCGCCATGCGAAACGCATCGCCCAGAGCCTCACCGATTCCCTGACCCGGTGGGATCCGGAACACGCCGAAACCTTCCGGAAGAACCTCCAGAACCTCCTCGCCCGGCTGGATTCCCTGGAACAGACCTTCCGAACACGAGTGTCCGAAGTGAGACCGGTGGTGGTGTATCACCCCGCCTGGAGCTATGTTTTTAAAGAACTCGGGATTCCGGTGGTGGGGGTGGTGGAACGCCATCCCGGTGTGGAACCCTCGCCCAAAGCCCTGGCCGGACTGATCCGGGCCATCCGTCGCTCGGGAGCCCGGATTCTGGTGCTGGAGCCGGCCGCCTCCACCGCCCTTCTCCATACTCTTCTTGCTGAAACCCGGCTGGACACGGTCACACTGGACCCGCTGGGCGGCATCCTTCACCCTGCCTCTTTCCCGGATTTCCTTGAGCAGAACCTGGAGCGGCTGTTCCGTGCCCGCACTTCCTCTCGTTGAGCTCCGGGACGTGACGGTGCGTTTCGGGGCCCATGTGGCCCTGGAGAGGGTGAGTTTCCGGGTGGAGGAAGGGCAGTTTACTGCCATCATCGGTCCCAACGGGGCGGGGAAAACCACCCTGCTTCGCGTGATCCTGGGGATTCTGCGTCCGGAGGAAGGGGAGGTCCGGGTGCTGGGGAAGCCTCCATGGAAACTCACCCGGAAGGAGCGGCTGGATCTGGGGTATGTGCCCCAGGAGTTTCCCCGGCACCGCCACTTTCCCCTCCGGGTGATGGATGTGGTCTTGATGGGCCGCTATGGCGCCCTGGGATGGTTCCGAAGACCCGGGGCCGACGACCGCAGACGGGCCCTGGAAATCCTGAAACTTCTGGAAATTGACCACCTGGCGCACCGCCGGCTCGCGGAACTTTCGGGCGGGGAACGGCAGCGCGCCTTTATCGCCCGCGCCCTAATCAACCGGCCACGCCTTCTTCTCCTGGATGAGCCCTCCGCCTCCCTGGACCCCGCGATGACCGAAGGGCTTTTCGCTCTGCTCCGGCGTCTCCAGAAGGAACTGGGGCTGACCGTTCTGCTGGTTTCCCACGACGTGGGCATCGTTGCGTCCTTTGCGGATCGAGTGGCCTGTCTGGCCCGCCGTCTGGTGGCCCACGGTCGGCCCCAGGAGGTCCTCACCGAAGCCAATCTGGAATGCATGTATGGCCGCCACGCCGCGGCCGTGGGTCACGGCCAACTGCCCCATATCGTGCTGCCCCTTTCGGAGCACGAAAAAACTTTCCGGAATGATCAGGAACGCCGCCCATGAGCGGGCTTGTGGAACTCCTCTCCTACGGTTTCTTTCAGAAGGCCCTGGTGGCCTCGGTGGTGATCGGGCTGGTGATGGGCCTGGTGGGCACCCACGTGGTGCTCCGGAACCTGGCCTTCATCGGGGCCGGGGTGGCTCATGCGAGTTTCGGTGGGATTGCCCTGGGGCTTCTTCTGGGCTGGTCCCCTCTGGGCATGGCCTGGGGATTCGCCCTTCTCACCGCGCTGGGTGTGGCCTATGTCCAGGAGCGCACCCCCATCCATGAAGACACCGCCATCGGCATCCTGTTCACCACCCTGATGGCGCTGGGGATCTTCGGGATCGGCTTTTACCGGGGATATGCCGGAGACCTCTTTGCCTATCTCTTTGGCAATATCCTGAGCATCCCGGAAGGCGAACTTCTTTGGGGGATCGCCGGTGCAGGCGCCATCGTGCTTGCCCTCCTGCTCCTTTCCAAGGAATTTCTCCTGATCGCCTTTGATCCGGAGTTCGCCCGGGTGGCGGGGTTTCCGGTGGGACTGCTGAACGCGCTGGAACTGGCGCTGATGGCCTCGGCGGTGGTGCTCTCCCTGCGGCTGGTGGGGGTGATCCTGGCTTCGGCCCTCCTGGTGATCCCGCCGGCCACCGCCCTGCTCGTTGCTAGGAGTTTCGGGGAACTTCAGGTGCTTTCGGTGGTTTTCGGAGTGGGAGCCAGCGTGGTGGGGCTCTTTCTGGCTTACGTGTTTAACGCCCCTTCAGGGGCCACCGTGGTGCTGTGCTCAAGTCTGATCTTTTTCGGGGTGCTCGTGTTCCAGCGTCTTCCACACCTCAAGCGAAGGTAAAAGACGAATCTCTGCCCGGACCCTCCCCGAGGTGATCTCCAGGAGCGCAAAGGTCTGGCGCCGGGCGTAGACCGTGTCGGTGGGACTTCCCGGGTTGAGGAGAAAAACCCCCTCCCGGACTTCCACCATGGCCTCGTGACTGTGCCCGAAGATCAGGATGTCCACCGGCGTGTCCCGAAACCGATCCCGCACCCGGTCCACGATCCCCACCGGGGCCCCGGAACCGTGGGTGATGCCCACCCGCCAGCCTTCCAGTTCCACCACCATCCGCTCCGGAAGGCGCCGGTAAAGGGCTTCTTCATCCATGTTTCCCCAGACGGCGTACACCGGTTTGCCCCACGCTTCCAGCTCCAGCAGCACATCCAGGGTGGTGAAGTCCCCGGCGTGGATCACGCCGTCGGCTTCTTCAAAAAAGGAATTCAGGGCCCGGGGCACCGCCCGGGCCCTGTGGGGAATATGCGTGTCGGAGAGAACAAGAAGTTTCACTCTCCAGAGCTCTCCGCGGCTTCTTCGGTCCCGGCTCCCGTCTCTGCGCCGGTTTCTTCTTCCTCTTCGTCCCGTCCTTCCTGAAGGGCCCGGACTTTCTCCAGCTCGCTGCGGAGGATTTCACCGAGGTTCAGACGGACAGGTTCCAGCCGGCTCTGGACAGCACGCATCTCTTCTTTTTCTTTCCGGCGCTCTTCTTCCCGCATCCGGCGATGGAGTTCCCGCTCGGAAAGCAGGATGCGCTTGCGTTCGGGCTCAATCTTCATCACCTGGAGGCGGAGGGTTTGACCCACCTGGTAATGGTCGTGCATCGTATCCCGGTGGATCAGGTGCGACCGGGGGACAAACCCTTCCAGACCCTCTTCAATCTGGACCACCAGCCCCCGCTCCCCGATCTGGGTAATGGGAAGCTCAACCACAGCCCCTTCCGGAAGCTGCTCCCGGATTTTGTCCCAGGGATTGGGCCGGGTGTGTTTCAGAGAAACCTCCAGGATGCGCTCCCGGGAGTCCACCTTGATGACCATCACCCGGAGCTTCTGGCCCACCCGCAGGGCATCTGCCGGACTGGAGAACCGCTGGGTCCAGGAGAGGTTCCCCACGTGGAGGAACCCTTCCACCCCGCCTTCAAACTCCAGAAAGGCCCCCGTGTTGGTGAGCTCCTTCACCGTGCCCCGCACGATGGTGCCCACCGGGAACTTTTCCTCAATCAGGGCCCACGGGTCGGCCTGCGCCTGTTTCAGTCCCAGGGAGATCCGCTGGTTTTCAATGTCCACATACAGCACCACAAACTCGTGGCGCTCTCCCTCCTGGATCACCTGGCTGGGATGGCGGGGAGGCCGACCCCATTTGAGTTCGTTGATGTGAACAAACCCTTCCACGCCGGGCTCAAGCTCCACGATGGCGCCGTGGTCCAGGATCTTTTTGACCACCCCCACCACCTTGCTGCCCACGGGATATTTCTCCGCCACCTTCTCCCAGGGATGGGGCTGGAGATGCTTGAGGGACAGGGAAACCCGCATCCGGTCCACATCCACGTTCAGCACCTTGACCTCCACTTCCTGCCCCACCTTCACCACCTGAGAGGGATGGGAAACCCGCTCCCACGAGAGGTCGGACAGATGGATGAGGCCGTCCACGAATCCGAGGTCCACGAAGGCACCGAAGTCTGTGAGGTGCTTGACCACACCCTTGAGGACTTCACCCGGTCGGAGCTCTTTGAGGCGTTCCCGGGCTTTCTCCCGCTCCTCCTCCAGCACCTCCCGCCGGCTCACCACGATGTTCTTCCGGGCTTTGTTCACCTTGATGATCTTCACAGGGATCTCCTCACCCACCCAGCGGGCGAAGTTCCGCACCCGCCGGATGTCCACCTGGGAGCCCGGCAGGAAAGCGTTCACTCCGAAAACCTCCACAAGGAGGCCGCCTTTAACCTGGGAGAGCACCCGGGCGGTGACGGTTTTGTTCTCCGTATAGGCCTCGTGGATCTTGTCCCAAGCCAGGGTGAAGTCCGCTTTGTGCTTGGAGATGATGGTCCGGCCGCCCCGGCCGTCCACGCTTTCAATATATACGGTCACCTTGTCTCCCGGCTTGACCTCCTCTTTGAATTCGCTCCGGGGCACAATCCCTTCGGACTTGGCCCCGACGTCCACATACACCTCCTTGTCGGTGACCTTCACGACGGTGCCTTCCACCAGGTCCCCCTCCCTGAGTTGCCGGAGGCTCTGCTCCAGGAGCTCTCCGAAGTCCACCTCGGACCAGTCTTTCTTCTCATCCATCTGCCTCACACCTCCTGTTTGGTTTTGGTTAGTTTCTTCGTTTTCAAAGCATCCAGAAAGGGATAATATCCCTTCTTCCGCGCTTCTTCAAACCGGGCTCGTTCTTCTGGGTCGGCCAGAGCGATCATGGCCAGAGCCAGGCGGGCCACAAAGGCGTCCACATCCTCTCCCGGCTCCACCCGGAGGGGCGGCCCGAACCGGACCTCCGGGCGGGCAATCCGCAGAATCCACTTCCACAGGGGAGCCTTCATGTTGACCAGCCATACCGGGACCACAGGCACATTGGCCTTATAGGCGAGAAAGACCACACCCCGCTGGAGGGGAAGCAGGGGATAGCGGGTCCGGTTGCGGGTCCCCTCCGGAAAGATGGTCACCACCTTGCCGGACTGGAGAAGTTTCAGGGACCGGCGCAGGGCGGCCACCCCACCCGAGGCCCGGTCCACGGGGAGGGCGTTCCACGTGCGGATCACCCAGGCGAACAGCCGCCCCCAGGGCGTGGGAGAATCAAACAGCTCACGCTTGGCCAGGAAGAAGATCTCCCGGGGGGAGGCGTAGCCCACCATGGGGGGATCCCAGGAGGACCGGTGGTTAGGCGCCAGGATCACGCTTCCTTCCCGGGGAACGTGCTCTCTTCCCCGTACCTTCACGCCCAGGACGAACCGGAAGATGGGCCCCAGAAGCACAACAGCCAGACGCCAGTGTGCGCTCATGTTTCACAACGCTCCCGATAGAGTCTCACCAGCATGGCCACCACGTCCTCGGGAGAAAGATCCGTGGTGTCCAGCACCACGGCATCCGGATGAACCTGCATGGGTCCGTCTTCACGAAGGGCGTCGGCCGAATCCCGCCGGATCAGGTCCTCCAGCACAGCGCTGTAGGGAACCTGCACATCCCCCGCTGTCCAGCGCCGGCGGGCCCGTTCCTTCCGGGTTGCGGTGAGGAATACCTTAAGGCAGGCATCCGGCGCGATCACCGTGGTGGCATCCCGACCTTCCAGCACCACCTGACCCTCTTCCGCCACCCGCCGCTGCAGGGCTACCAGGACTTCACGGACTTTCGGACAGGCCGCCACGCGGGACACTCCACGGTCCACTTCGGGAAGCCGGAGATGGGGGGTCACATCCTGTCCGTCCAGCATCACCCGGGGGTCACCGTTCTCCACATCCACCGTCAGGGTGTGGGCGGCGGCTTCTTCCCCCATCCGGTCGCAGTCTTCCAGGGGAATTCCCCGGGACAGGAAGGCCCAGGTGATGGCCCGGTACATCAGGCCGGTGTAAAGGGGACGAAAACGGAGAGCCCGCGCCACCTCCCGCGCAATGACCGTTTTTCCCGCCCCTGCGGGACCATCAATGGCTATGGCACGGAGAACCAACGACGCACCGCCTCCAAATGGGATGCGTTAATGATAAAGCCTGGCACTGCGTGTGTCAACTTTTTGCTCTTTGATCTCCAGACAGAAGTTTGGACACCCCCACCCCAACCGGGGCCCCCAAGGGATTTCCGCAAGGAAATCCCTTGGGGAAAACTCTCCCCCCAATTCACCCCATGCGGTTTTCTTAAGAAAACCTCATGGAGACCCCGAGCGAACACGTTTTGCAAGATTTCCAGGTGTTCTTCTCACGGAGTCCCCATCCAGTTCCCCCTGGGAATTGGATGGGGTGAACCCTTTCCCCTCCCCTGGTGGGAGGAGCTGGGGGAGGGGGAAATGTCCGAAGTCTTGTTCGAACCTCAGTTTGCCCTGCCTCATCAGAACAGCCCGGGCAGCGTCCCATAATGAAACATCCCTCCTGTAACATTCCTGTGGTCAGCAGTTTCACCAGAGGGATGGGAGAGATGCGGCGTTCCGCTCATCACCGTGTGGTCAGGGGGCGAAGCGCGGATCATGGCGATCTCCCGGAAGGCGCACCTTGAAGTCTCTCATGGCGTTCTATACAATTGCAGATGAACGGCAACCGGGGTGAGGCGGGGGAAATCCGCAGATCCCTTCCGGCCCAGGAAGCACCCTCCGGACGGTCTCGGGTCTCTCTCCCCTTTCCCCTCCAGAAACCAGGAGGTGTGTGATGGCTCATGCGTCTCCCGTTTCAGATGGCGGAAAGCGAGCATACAGGAGATGCTCTCAAATCGCGAAACGCCTGCGCGGACTCTGGAAAAGAGGAACATGGATGGCAGGTCTGCTGCTGCCGGTGTTCCTTTCCGCCGGCTACTGGACCTATGAAAGCGTGGATACCGCGGGGATTACGGGGCAATCCGCTTCTCTGGCGCTGGATCAGAACAACCGACCGCACATCAGCTATTACGACGGCACCGGCAAGGACCTGAAATACGCCTATCGGGCAGGAGGCACCTGGATCGTTGAAACCGTGGACACCACCGGCGATGTGGGGCGATATACCTCCCTTGCCCTGGATGCGAACGGCGATCCCCATATCGCCTATTACGACGCAACCAGCGGGGATCTGAAATACGCCCGAAAATCCGCTGGTTCCTGGATCATTGAGACCGTGGACACCGCCGGGGATGTGGGGCAGTCTGTCTCCCTCGCCCTGGACGTGTACGGCAACCCTCACATCAGTTATATGGACTGGACCAACGACGACCTGAAATACGCCCGCAAATCCGGCGGCACCTGGACCACCGAAACCGTGGACACCTCCGACTTCCTGACAAGCTATTCGTCCTCTCTGAAAACAGACCGAAACGGCAATCCCCACATCGCCTATTACAACGCCTCCAGCGGAGACCTGAAATACGCCAGCAAATCCGGAAGCATCTGGACCATTGAAGCCGTGGACACCGCCGGGACCGTGGGGCAGTACGCCTCGCTGGCGCTGGACGCGGACGGAAATCCCCACATCAGCTATCACGACTGGATCAACGACGACCTGAAATACGCCCGCAAATCCGGGAGTTCCTGGGCCATTGAGACCGTGGATACCACGGAGAATGTGGGGATGTATTCGTCCCTGGCCCTGGATGCAGGCGGCATTCCCCACATCGCCTATTACAACCTCACAAGCGGAAACCTGAAATATGCGTACAAATCCGGAAGTTCCTGGACCCTTGAAACCGTGGACGCAACCGGTGACGTGGGGGAGGATGCTTCTCTGGCGCTGGATGCGAACGGAAACCCCCACATCGCCTATCACAACGCCACCACGGGGGACCTGGCATATGCGACCACCGCCATCCGGCTGCTTTATCCCAACGGTGGGGAAGTGTGGCATCCCGGGGAGAGGCAGCGCATCCGCTGGAGCGGTGCAGGCCCGGTCAGCATCTTTTTCTCCCCGGACGGAAGCATCTTCCGGTTGCTGGTCAGCAACGTAAGCGGCGGCGCCTATACCATCCTGGCGCCCCATGATTACACGGAACGGGCGGTGATCAAAATCGTCCGGGACAGCTTCCCCATGTCCGTGGACTTCAACGACCGGCCTTTCAGCATCCGGAAGGCCCTGCCTTTCCGGCAATTCCATAAAGAAGCCGTGGACACCGCCGGAGATGTAGGCATGTATACCTCCCTGGATGTGGCCTCGGACGGTACCCCTCACATCGCCTATCACGATTACACCAACGGCGATCTGAAATACGCATACCAATCCGGAAATTCCTGGGTCATTGAAACCGTGGACACCCCGGGGGTCATGGGCTGGTACACCTCGCTTGTGCTGGACGCCGGGGACGTCCCCCACATCGCCTATCAGGACTACACCAACGGCGATCTGAAATACGCATACCGATCCGGGGGCGCCTGGATTGTGGAAACCGTGGACACCCCGGGCGCCGTGGGCGAGTTTGCCTCCCTTGCCCTGGATGCAAACGGCAATCCCCACATCGCCTATCACGATGCCACCAACGGAGACCTGAAATACGCCCGCAAGTCCGGTGGGATCTGGATCACCGAAATCGTGGACACCGCTGGAAACATGGGTCAATACGCCTCTCTGGCCCTGGATGCAAATGGCGTACCCCACATCAGTTATTCCGACTGGGTTAACGGAGACCTCCGGTATGCCCGAAAATCCGGTAATTCCTGGATCACCGAAACCGTGGACGCCGCGGGTAACGTGGGATCCCACACTTCTCTTGCTCTGGACAGCAACGGCGATCCCCACATCAGCTATTTTGACGCCACCAGCGGACACCTGAAATACGCCCACAAATCTGGCGGCTTGTGGGTCGTTGAAACCGCGGATGCGTCGGGATCCGTGGGGCAATTCGCCTCCCTTGTCCTGGATGGGAGCAACCATCCCCACATCACCTATTACGACGCTTCCAGCGGGGATCTGAGGCACGCCCGCAAAGTCGGCGATACCTGGACCGTGGAAACCGTGGACACAGCCGGGAATGTGGGCTATTACACCTCGCTGACAATGGATGCGAACATCAACGCTCACATCGCCTATTACGATTTCACCAACGGCGACCTGAAATACGCCAGCACGGCCCTGCAACTCCTCTCACCCCGCGGCGGAGAAACCTGGAACGTGGGCGCGAAAGCCACCCTCAAGTGGGGCGGGCCCCGGGACGTGGACGTCTATCTCTCCACCCAGGGCGGCGACAACTGGCAGATTCTGCTTTCCGGCATCTCCGGCACCCCCGTCGGCGACACCTGGCAGTTCTCCTTCCAGGTCCCTCACCTCCCCACCCGCTATGCCAAAGTCAAACTCGCCTACGCCGGCTTTGACCCCTCCCTCCCCCTCAACACCGCCCAGTCCGACTCCTTCTTCCAGATCAAGGCCTCTGTCGTGCTCCTGGCTTTCAACGCCGATCTGGAGGACGACCGGGTCCGCCTCTCCTGGTCCACCCGCCCCGGACCGGAAGACCTCCTGGGCTTCCACGTCTATCGCCTCCGGGCCGACGGCGCTGAAGAGCGGCTCACCGCCACGCCCATTTCGGATACGTCCTTTGAGGACACCCCGCCCGCGGATCTCGCCGGCTATGCCCTCGGTGCGGTGAACGGCCTGGGGCAGGAGTTCCGCATCGGCCAGGTGGACGTGGCCGTCTCTCCCCTCGGGGTGCGGGTGCTTCCCTCCGGCCAGGCCCTCCTCCACTTCTTCGTCCCCACCCTCCAGCCGGGGGCGAAGGTGGCCGTGCGGGTGCTCCTGATGGATGCCGCGGGCCGGCGGGTGAAAACCCTGGCCGACGGTGACTTCTCCCCGGGGCTGCACTTCCGGAAAGTGAACCTCCGGGGCCTGCCGAAGGGACAGTATTTCCTCTGGATGGACGCGGAAGGCGTGCGCCGCCGGGCCCGCCTGCCCTGGATCCGGTGAGGAGGGGGTCATGGACCTCCGGATGATGGCTGTGCTGGTGCTTGCGACTCCCCTGTGGGCCTATCTGGACCTTCTGACCGCCACGGGGGAGCTGTGGCGCACCACGGACGGGGTGAACTGGACCCGCACCGCCCAGCTGGGATTCACCGATCCGGTGGGCTATCTCCCGGGCCCCGCGGCCTATGTCCTCACCCGGGACGGCGTGCTTCTTTCTTCATCCAGTGGGGGAGCAACCTGGAGTGCGGTGAAAAACTATACCTTCTCCGACGGGGTGGCCCTGCGGAAGGATCCGGGAAGCGGCTATTATTTCGCCCTCACGGCTTCGGGAAAGGTGTATCGGGACACCACCCCCACGGGTCTGGTGCCGGTGGCCCAGCTGCCGGGGCTGGACTTTGTGGACCTGGGGGTGAAGGGCGGGCTGCCGTCTGCGCTTTTCGCCCTCACCGCCTCCGGAGAGGTGTTCCGGTCCACGGACAACGGGAGCACCTGGCGGCTTGTGGGGCAGACGGGCTTTCCGGACATGCGGGCCATCACGGTGAAGCAGGACACGCTGTATGCCCTGACCTATCAGGGGGACGTGCTTCGTTCGGTGGACACGGGGAAGACGTGGGTGGGGTGGACGACCCTTTCCCAGGTGGGGAC
>WFYF01000345.1 GCA_015490255.1 Caldifarciminota bacterium | reverse complement strand
TCCTTCATGAGGCGACCCGTTCGGCGATCACCACCGCGTCTTCTCCATCGGTCTCCCGGAGTTTCACCTTCACCACCTCGGAGGCGGTGGTGGTGATGGTGCGGCCCACCCAGTTGGCACAGATGGGAAGTTCCCGCCACCCCCGGTCAATCAGGCAGAAAAGAAAGACCGCACGGGGACGGCCGAAATGGATCAGGGCATCCAGGGCGGCGCGCACCGTTCGGCCGGTATAGAGCACGTCGTCCACCAGGATTACCCGGCGGTCCTGGATCTCCACCGGCAGGTCCGTGCCTTTCACCAGAGGCTTTTCCGCCACCATGGAAAGGTCGTCGCGATAGAAGGTGATGTCCAGCCCCCCCACCGGGATGTGTTTCCCCGTCATATCTTCAAGCCGGGAGGCCAGCCGCCGGGCCAGGGGTTCCCCGCGGGTCCGGATGCCCACAAAGAGCACATCGGACAGATCCCCCAGGTCTTCCACAATCTGATAGGCCACCCGGGTGAGACTGCGACGTATGGCCTCTTCATCCATCAGAACGTATTTTTCCACCAGTCGGGTTGAGGCCATGTTCTTCCTCCGTTTTGAGCTATACCTTATGGAACCCCCAAAGGACTGTCAAGCAGTTTTGTGCGGTTGACAGTTGCAGGAGGGGGGTGTAGGATATAGCCCAACGCCAGCAGGAAGGAGGCTGTCTGTGGATCGGGTTCTTTCCGGCATGCGCCCCACGGGGCGGTTGCATCTCGGTCATTTGTTCGGTGTGCTGGAGAACTGGCGGACCCTGCAGGAAAATTACGCCTGCTATTTTTTCGTCGCCGACTGGCACGCCCTCACCGAAGATCCCCGGAAATCTCTGGAATTCCGCACTCACATTGAAGAGATGGTAATGGACTGGCTGGCCGCGGGAGTGGACCCCGAAAAAGCAGTGCTGTTTGTGCAATCCTGGGTCCCCGAGCACGTGGAACTCCACATGGTCTTCTCCATGCTCACCACGGTCTCCCGGCTCACGCGGATGCCCACCCTGAAGGAGTATGTCGCGCAGCTCAAGGCCGAAGAACTGCGCACCCAGCAGAAAAACCTCCTGGAGGAAGCCGCCCGCAAAACAGCCGACGTGCTGTTTGCCCGCCTGGAGGCCCTGGCCGATCACCCGGACCGGGACGCCATCCTGAAAGCCGAACTCAAGAAGACCTTTCTGGAAAGCCTGAAAGCGGCCGGTCAGGAGGGGGAAGAAGACCTTTCTTATGGGCATCTGGTGAGTTACGGCCGGCTGGGGTATCCCGTGCTCCAGTCCGCGGACGTGCTGCTCTATCGCCCGGCTTTTGTCCCCATCGGGGAAGACCAGGCCGCCCACCTGGAACTCACCCGGGAACTCGCGCGACGGTTCAACCGGACCTACAAAACCCGGGTGTTCCCCATCCCCCGCCCCCTGTTCACCGAGCACAAAAAGGTTCTGGGTACGGACGGGCGGAAGATGTCCAAATCTTACGGGAACACCATCCTGATCGGTGAGCCGAAGGAAAGCCTTCAGAAAAAAGTGCGCACCATGTTCACCGACCCTCAGAAAGTCCGCAAAAACGATCCGGGACGCCCCGAGATCTGCCCGGTCTTTCACCTTCACCGGATTGTGACCCCAGCGCAGGAGGTGGAAACCATTGAACGGGACTGCCGTTCCGGGGCGCTCGGGTGCGTGGCGTGCAAGGCCCGGCTGCTTGAAGAGCTGGAGCCCCGGATGGAGGCCCTCCGGGATGCCCGGGCGCCCTTTGAAGCCCGGCGCCAGGAAGTGTGGGACATTCTGGAGGAGGGCACCCGGAAGGCCCGGGCAATGGCCCGGGAGACCATGAACCAGGTTTTTGCCGCCATGGGCATGCCCCGTCCGGGGGAGGGGGCGTGATGTTCACCGGCCTGATCCGTCACCTCGGGCGCATCCAGGACCCCCGGAAAGGCGAAGAGGGGCTCCGGTTCTGGATTCAATCAGTGTTGAGCCGGGAGCTCCAGGTGGGGGATTCCGTGGCGGTGGACGGGGTATGCCTCACGGTGGAGACGGTCTCACAGGATCGGTTCCGGGTGTTTCTCTCCCCGGAGACCCTGA
>WFYF01000344.1 GCA_015490255.1 Caldifarciminota bacterium | reverse complement strand
GTCTGGATCTTCTGTTTCAGAGCCTCCATTATGAACGCCAGGGTCATCCCCTTCCGGAGATCTTCCACCATCCACGCACGCAAAAGGTGTTTGCCGGGGTTCCGGGGGGAGAGGAATTGCTGGCGCTGATCCTGAAGGAGCGGGACCATGGGAAAACGACTTGAAAAGGCTGTTGACGAACTTCGCAGGCGACGGGAACAGGCCCTCCTCGGGGGGGGGGAAGACCGCATCCGGAAGCAGCACGAGAAGGGAAAACTCACCGCCCGGGAGCGTCTGGAACTTCTCCTGGATCCGGGAAGCTTTGAAGAGTTTGACATGTTCGTCACCCACCGCATCCACGACTTCGGTCTGGAGAAGAAAAAATTTTATGGCGATGGGGTGGTGACGGGATTTGGTGAGATTGACGGGCGGAAGGTGGCGGTGTTTTCCCAGGATTTCACCGTGTTCGGAGGGACCCTGTCTCTCGCCCACGCCGAAAAAATTGTGAAGATCCAGGACATGGCCATGAAGCTGGGCATTCCCCTCATCGGCCTCAACGACAGCGGCGGCGCCCGGATCCAGGAAGGGGTGGGGTCCCTGGCGGGTTATGCGGAAATCTTCTGGCGGAACGTCCAGGCAAGCGGCGTGATTCCCCAGATTTCCGCCATCATGGGGCCCTGCGCGGGCGGAGCTGTGTATTCTCCGGCTCTCACGGACTTCATCTTCATGGTCCGCCACACAAGCTATATGTTCATCACCGGACCGGAGGTGGTCCGCCAGGTCACCCATGAGGACGTGACCTTTGAGGACCTCGGCGGCGCGGACGTTCACGCGGCCAGAAGCGGGGTGGCTCATTTCGTGTATGACTGCGAACCCGAGACCCTGCAGGGCATCCGGAAACTCCTTTCTTATCTGCCTTCCAACAACCTGGACGATCCGCCTTTTGTGGACGCGGGAGATCCCGCGGATCGCGACATTTCAGCGGTGGAAGACCTGCTCCCCGACGATCCCAACGCTCCCTACGACATGCGGAAAATCGTGGAAATCGTGATGGACCGGGACACGTTTTTTGAGGTTCACCGGGATTTCGCCCCCAACATTATCGTGGGCTTCGCCCGGCTTGCGGGCCGGACAGTGGGGATCGTCGCCCAGCAGCCCATGCATCTGGCGGGCGCCCTGGACATAGACGCGTCCGTGAAGGCGGCCCGGTTTGTGCGGTTCTGTGACGCTTTCAACATCCCCATCATCACCTTTGAGGACGTTCCGGGTTTTCTCCCCGGCACGGCCCAGGAGCACGGCGGCATCATCCGTCACGGGGCGAAACTCCTCTATGCTTATGCCGAGGCCACGGTGCCCAAAATCACGGTGATCACCCGAAAGTCCTATGGCGGGGCCTATTGCGTGCTTTCCTCCAAGCAGGTCCGGGGAGATGTGAACTTCGCCTGGCCCACCGCGGAAATCGCGGTGATGGGGCCGGAGGGCGCCATCGCCATCCTTTATCGCAGGGAACTGGCCGAGGCGGAGGATCCTGAGGCGCTGCGGGCGAGGCTGGTGGAGGAATACCGGGCGAAGTTCGCCAATCCCTATTATGCAGCGTCTCTGGGGTATGTGGACGAGGTGATTGAACCCCGGGAGACGCGGAAGAAACTCATCTGGGCACTGGAGCTTCTCGCCACCAAACGGGATCGTCTGCCGCCCAAGAAGCACGGCAACATTCCGCTGTGATCAAAAGCGCGGGCGGGGCATTGCCCCGCCCGCGCATATCCCGCCTTCCCACATTTCCCTCAGCGCACCACGACGACTTTCTCCCGATAGGTTTTGTCCCCGATCCGGGTGCGCACGAAATACAGGCCGGGCCTGGAGAGCTTCGCCGAAATCGCGTGCTGTCCTGAAGACACCACGCCCTGGAAGAGCGTTCGGACTTTGCGCCCTGCCGCATCGTAAAGTTCCACGGTCACCCGGGAGGCGGTGGTCAGGTTGAGCTGAACCTCCAGGGCGCGGGACGCGGAGACCACCGGGCTGGAGAGCTGAAACGGCGGGATGCTGCTCACTGCCCCGTTCTGATCTCCCACGGTCAGGGCCAGGTCGCTTGTCACCCCCACGCCTTTGATCTCGTCAATGTACCAGCCCTGGAAATTGTTGACACTGTTATCCGAAGCAAACTGGATCCGGATCCGCAGGGAATCTCCGGGCGATGCCAGGAGGTCCACCGGGATGCGACGGCCGTCTTTGGACAGGACCCACACCGTGAGGTCAAACGTGTCGGTGATCCAGCCTCCGGAGTTTCCGGTGAAGGCTTCTTCTCCGGCAATCGGGCTGCTGTATGAAGTGGAGATGGTCATGTCGTAACCCCGCCGGGGGCGAAGGAGATTCCAGGTGTTTCCACCGTCCAGGGAATATTTGACGTTCCCACCGTCATACCCCACGCTGGTCCCCGTTTCTATGTCGTACCAGTGGGTCATGATCAGCATGGGCGTTCCACAGTAATATCCCCGATACACGGTCATTTCCAGCCGCCAGTCTGCGAGATCGGTGGCATAGTTCCCACCCAGGGTGGTGGCCCACACATTGGTGCCGGTGGGTGAAGTGGGATCGGTCCCTGAAGGTGTGCCCCACTGCCATCCCGTGCCGTTCCCGCTCTGGTTGATGGCCGTCCAGCCGCCACCGTTGGTGGCAAACCGGGAGGCATAGTCCTGGGCCGGATCGTAGGGATAGGGGTGGACGATTTTTACGATGGCGCTGTCGTCCGGGTCCGGTGTGGGATCGTTGGAATAGAAATACAGCGTGCCCCACGTGGGAAGATATCCCCGGATCAGGCCAGCGGTGTCCACCTGAAACCGCACATACTGGGTTGCGGTGGAAAGGACGGTGATCGGAGGAGGAGTCTGAACCAGGATGCGGGGGTTGCTGGAGGTGATGTTGTTCACCACAAGATCCGGTGTGCCCAGGTTGGTCACCCCCACACTGTCCACGACGCCCTTGCACTCCGTGTTCATCACAACGGTATCGGGGCTCACGGAAATTTTGGGATCGGCGGAAAGCGCAAGCTCCTTATAGGTGGCCACCAGGCCAAAGGGCTGACCGCTGTAGGGTGTGGAGGCCGGTGTGGGCACGTTGGTCCCCTTCACCCGGATGGTCCAGGTCCCCGGGGTGGGGTTCTGGATGCGGACCGCTTCCACCGTGTTCAGGTTGTCGGCGGTTCCCCCGGTGGTGGACCAGCCGT
Source organism: Caldifarciminota bacterium (assembly GCA_015490255.1). GTDB lineage: Bacteria > Hydrothermota > Hydrothermia > S141-80 > S141-80 > S141-80. The sequence goes on along the minus strand of WFYF01000344.1, from coordinate 2,977 downwards.
TGCTGAACACGTTGCCTCTGTATACTGTGCCGTTGGGATCCACCACCTCCAGGTCCAGGTTGTTCACCAGGTTGGAACCGGCAGCGTCATACCAGGCCAGGGTGACCTTCAGCGGATAGCCCTGGTCCACGCTGATGGTGTAGGTCAGGGTCTGACCGGTGGTGGGGCCGTTCGTGGCGTTCACCACGAAGAGTTTGAAGGAGTCCCCCGGGAAATACAGCACGTTCCGGAGTCTGACCCGTCCCCAGCCGACCTCGCTGTTGGGAATGGCAGGCTCGTTGACCATGGGTTCTGCGGAATTTACCAGCATGGCCTTCACCAGCGAACCCAGGGGCGTGAAAGCATCCGCCGGGGTGGCTGTGCCGGAGGGGTAATACCCCTTCTCAAAATACTGGAAAACCAGCGCCGCGGCACCCGCCACAGCCGGTGTGGCCATGGACGTACCGCTCATCTGGCAAACCCCGCAGGTCTGACTTTCATCCGCCGAGTTGGTCTGGTTGGCACTCGCGTCTCCGCCCGGTGCCATCACATCGGGTTTGATTCGTCCGTCGTACGTGGGGCCCTGACTGGAGTAATAAGCCCGCGTGTCCTGATCGGGAGGATGATAGGTGGCCCCGATGGAGGTGACGTTTTTGGCTGTGGCTGGAGAACCGATGGTCCCGTCTTCGGAAGCACCGGCGCTGGAGCTGTTCCCCATGGCGACGGTAACGAGAAACTCCTGATTGGCAAACAGGAAATCATCAAAATCCTGGGAATAGGTGGTGTAGCTGTTGCTGCTGGAACCCCAGGAGTTGGTGTGGACCCGGGCACCGTTGTTCAGCGCGTCGGTGAGCGCCTGGATCAGCGAACTCGGGATGTCCAGAAAGGCAGAGCCGCACCCTGCCTGGACGTCCTGGAAAATGAGGCGGGCTTCATAGGCGAGACCGTTATAGGCCGCATTGGCCCCCGTGGTTTTGCCCAGAACCGTTCCAGCCACATGGGTGCCGTGCTCACAGGCATTGCAATAGTCCACGGTCCCTGTGGGACTCCCCGGTGCCGGAGCGTTGGAAATCACTTTGGGACGCCCTGCATAGTCCGTGCCCGAAAACCAGCACCGGTTTTCGTTCAGGTCCGAGTCCATCACCGCCACCACCTGGTCTTCCCCGTGGATTCCGTGGGACCAGACGGTGGTGTCCATGGGATTCTGGACATTCCCCTGAAGAACCCACCGGTTGCGATCGTTGAGTTTCACATATTCCAGACGCTCCCGGACAAGCCACACCCCGGGGATCTTCGCAATAGCTTCAAGGATCTTCCGATCTTTCGGAATGCGCACCCACACCCGCTTCACCACGGGATCCGAAGTTTCCGTCCAGGTTTCAATCCAGGCGCCAGCCTTCTCCAGCGCATCCACCACCGCAAAGAGATCCGCATCCGGAAAGGCGTCCACCGCAAGCCACCAGCGACCATCCTTCACCCGCTCCGGATTCTGGAACTGCCGTGTGCCGATTTCCGGTTCCATCTTCCACGCCGGATGATAGGGCAGGTTGCGCACCACAGGCAGACCTGTCAGCACTGCTTCAGGAGACACACCTTCCGGCATGCGCACGAGATAGGCGTTTTCCTTTATATAGCTGTAGATCTTCACCCCCCGGGCCTGCAGGGCCTCCCGCCAGGCATCCTGAATGGGTCCGGGAAATTGCAGAATCCGGTAAGGGGTGCGGGCTTCCGCCATGAGTTCCGGGGGCACCTTCCCCGGATCCACAGGCTTCCCCCAGAACCACAGGGGAAGCGCGGCGACGAACCACATCCACATCGGCACACCTCCCGGTTATGTGTCTTAAAGCGGCCCATAGCCGTGTCACTGTGGTATATCATTACTATACACGCAGCGGCCCCGGCTGTCAACCCCTGTAGTTTGATGGTTCCCCGGCGGCTCTGTATGCTTTGCCCGTGCACACCATTGTTTTCGTGGACGGGGCTTCTTCCGGCAACCCCGGTCGGGCGGCGGCCGCCTGGGTGGTGGGCAACGAAGAGCCCAGAGGAATGGTGCTCGGTGAGGCCCTGACCAACAACGAGGCGGAATACTGGGCCCTGATCTACGCCCTCACCGAGATCCAGGAGCGGGGCCTTTCCGGGGTGGAGATCCGGATGGATTCCCGTCTGGTGGTGGAGCAGGTGCAGGGAAAGTGGAAAGTCCGGGAACCCCGGCTGCAGCCTCTCCACCGGTATGTCCGGCATTTGCTTGAAAAGACAAACGTCCGGCTGGTCTGGATTCCCCGGAAAGAAAACCGGGCCAACGCCCTGGCTCAGAAACTGGCGAAAAAGGGAGCGTGAGGCGCGCGGTGCTCCAGGGATTCGTCACCCTGATGAGCCTTTCCCGGCTCCCCGTGGCCGTATGGATGGTCCTCCGGGAGCTCCCCTCTTCCACCGGACTGTCCCCCTTCATGGGACTGGGCCTGGGGTGGCTCCTGATTTCCGACGGTCTGGACGGTTTCCTCGCCAGACGATGGAAGGTGGAGGGTGTGGTGGGCCGGGTGGTGGACCACGTCACGGACAAGGTGATCATCCTGACCTTTGTCTGGGGGCTTTCGGAATACCGTGACCTTCCCCGCTGGGTGCTGGGGGTGCTTGCGGCGCGGGAAGGGCTTTCCAGCCTGGCGGGTCTGATGCTCTGGAAGGTTCGGCGGGTGATGCCCGGGAGCCGGTTCTGGGGGCGGATCACAGGCGTGGCAGGGGTGCTGGGACTGCTGGCCTATGTGGACCTCTGGCCTTTCCGGCAGGCGCTGCTGTGGCTTTATCTGGCATGTGCCCTCACGGCAAGCCTCCTTTATGGATGGGTGTATGGCACCGTGCTCCTCCGGAAAGAACGCTCTCCCCTTGCCGTTCCGTGAGCTCCGAATTTTTTCTCTTCTCCCTGCATATTATCCATGAACAGTGAAAGACGGAGCCGAACAATGGGAAAGGATCGTCTTTATCCCTCCGCCACCCTGGCCCG
>WFYF01000343.1 GCA_015490255.1 Caldifarciminota bacterium | reverse complement strand
GGGCGATCATCACCGGCCCTTCAAACACCGAGAGCACCCCCAGAAGGAGGTTGTGGGCCCGCCCCTCGGCATAGGAAACCATGAATTCCGCGGTGGCGGGGGCCACCAGCACCAGATCCGCCCACCGGGCCAGCTCAATGTGCAGGGGTACCTCCTGCGAGGTGTGCTCCGGGAAGAAATCCACATGGGCCGGCTTCCCGGTGAGGGCTTCAATCCCGGCTTTTCCGATAAAATTCAGCGCTTCAGGAGTGAGGATCCCCTGGACCTCAAACCCGTCCCGAACCAGGGCCCGGGCAAGGTATGCCGCCTTATAGGCGGCCACCGAGCCCGTGATGCCCAGGAGAACTTTCACGGTGTGGCGTGCTCTTCTTCGGGATAGAAGATCCGGAGGCGATCCTGGCGAAAGAGCTCCATGGCCACCAGCAGGGCTTTGGGCAGGGGCTTGTAGGTGAACCGGACGCTGTAGCCCACCTCCCGGGCACGGCTGCGGACCCGCTCCTCACTCTCCCGGCGGTATTTGTCAATCAGCCGGGCCGCCCGGGCGATGGCCAGGATAGCCTCATACCGATTGGGTCGTTTGGCCCACAGTTCCTCTGCGGTCAACCACATGGCAGCACCTCCTTCCCCTCCTGAAATTCCGGAAAGAAAAAGGGAATCTCCCGGGATGCCGATTCGGGAGAATCCGAAGCGTGGACCGCGTTGTTCTGAATGCTGGAACCGAAACGGGCCCGGATGGTTCCCGGTTCGGCCTTCGCCGGGTCGGTGGCTCCGATCCAGGCCCGCACCTTTTCAATCACACCTTCCCCCTCAAGCAGCAGGCCCACCACGGGTCCGGAAAGAATGAAGGCCACGAGTTCGGGGAAAAAGGGGCGTTCCCGATGGACGCTGTAGAAGGCTTCCGCCTCTTCCCGGGTGAAGCACTTCATCCGGATGCCCCGGAGGTGGAAGTCCGGATGGCGTTCCACTTCGGTGATGATTTCCCCGATATGGCCGGCCTGCACCGCGTCGGGTTTGATCATGAGCAGCGTGTGTCGCACCTTTTCTCCTCCTTTTGGCGGGATGGATACAAACGCTCGCCAGGGACGCTCGTTCCTGGATCCCGAACGGTGTTTTCATCCGATGTGGTGAGGTTATTCTACGTGGGACGAGGGGGACTGTCAAGGAGTGGCCGAAGAAGGGCCCTGCCATGAAAGGGCGGTGGGGTTCTGCACGGTTCAGGTGGCGAAAAGTCCCCTCATTCGCTGAAAATACACCTTCAGGGTGGCGGCCACGGGCACGGCCAGGAGGAGTCCCAGAACCCCAAAAAAGCGTGCGCCCACCAGGATGGACAGGAGCACCAGGAGGGGGTGAAGCTGCACGCTCCCCCCGATGATCCGGGGAGAGATGGCCGCTTCCAGAATCTGGTTGGTGGCAAACACGCCCAGGATTTTGAGCAGCCCCATGAGAGGATCGGGTTCCAGGAGGCCGAAGAATACGGCAGGGGCAAAGGCGATCCAGAACCCGATGTTGGGGATCAGGTTGGTGATGGCCACGATGGAGCCGATCAGAATGCCCGAGGAGAAGCCCAGAATCTCAAGGGCAATTCCCACATAGGTCCCCAGGATGGCCGCCACGAGGAGCTGTCCGCGGAAATACCGGCGCAGGATCAGACCGAGTTCCTCCAGGAAGGGTTCTGCATCGGGAAAATGGCGGGCGAGGGTGACCTGGAGGGTGCGCCCCACCCGGGGGGCATCCACCGCCACATAATAGGCCACAATGAAAGAAATGAGCAGATAGAATATCCGGGTGGCCACGGTGCCGATTCCCAGCCCCAGGGTCTTGAGGTTGTGGAGCACGTTCTGCCCAATCTGCTGGACAAAACCCAGAAGGCTTTCTGAAAGCCGGGCCACGTCCAGTTCAACGCCAGGAGGAAGCACCCGGGAAAGCCACCGCTCCCAGGGAATCCCGCCAACGGAGATGCGGGCCAGAAGGCGGTTGGACTCGTCCACCACCTGCACCACCAGTCCCCCTCCCAGCGCCAGCAGACCCATGAGCAGAAGAAGCAAAATCACCACCGCGCTCACCGGACGGGGAATCCGGTATGCAGCCAGGCGCTGAACCAGAGGGGCCACCAGAAAACCCAGAAGTCCTCCCACCACAAAGGGGAGCAGAACCGACTGAAGGAGGGAAAGCACGGCAAAAAGAAAGAGAAAACTGGCCACCCGGATCCCCCACACGGCCCGGGGCCGTTCCTCCAGCAGGAGCGCAGCCACCAGGAGGGCCAGAAGCCCCGCCATCACCTGACCAAAGAGGAGATGGGCCCCGAAGACCAGAAGGAGAAGGCCGATGATCTGCCGGACTTCTCTCATGGGTTTCTCCCTTCCGGCGCAGGGACCGCCAGGATGCCCATGCCCCAGGGCCCGATATGGGCGGCGACAGCCGAGCTCGCCCGGCCGGTGGCCCGCCGGCGGATCCGCCGTTCGCGTGCCAGGACTTCCAGGGTTTCCTCCACAAAGGCCCCGAGTTCGCCGGTGTGCACCACGGCCACGTCCCAGACGCGTTCCGGATCCATGCGCTTCAGCGCCTCCTGAATCAGGCGTTTTCGGGCACTCTGAAAGGGAAGCAACCGGGCTATCGGCCGCAGGATCTCTTCCCGACCGGAAAATTCTAGGACCACCTTCAGTTTGAGGACCCGGGCCAGGAATCCAGCGCCGCCCGACAGGCGGCCGCTCCGGGCCAGATAGGAGAGATCGTGCACCGAGAGCAGGGCGAAACTCTCCCGGGCCTGGTGTTCCACGAGGGTGAGCACCTCTTCCAGCGGCCTCCCTGCGGCCAGAAGGTCATGGGCCTGCCAGAGGAGGAAGCCCCCGCCGAAGCTGAGCAGGTGGGTGTCCACCACGTGAATGCGATCTTCTTCACCCAGGGAGGTCACCACGCCCCGGGCCGTGTGGACCGTCCCGGACAGTTTTCCGGAAAGGTGGAACGACAGGGCATGAGGACTGTTTTGAAGGGCTTTGCGGAAGGCTTCCTCAAAGGCCTGGGGGGAAGGCTGCGATGTGGAGAGGGCCTGCCCTTCCCGCTGCAGGCGAAGGACGTCCTCCGGATGGATGGTCACCCCGTCCTCAAAGGTTTCGCCTCCCACCATCACGTGCACCGGGATGCGGATCACCCCCAGCTTGAAAGCCACATCCGGAGGAAGATCCAGGGTGGTGTCCATCAAAAGGGCCGGGAGATCCCCTCTCCGCTGGGCTTCCATGTCATCGGCCTTGGTCTCCACCAGCATTCCGAAGGCCGAAAGGCGGGAAAACACCTCCTCCGGGCGGTTGGTGTGAATGTGAACATGAATCCACCGGGGAGTGGCCACCACCAGCAGGGAATCCCCCAGATCTTTCAGGGTCTGCTGCACCGCTTCCCTCTGGACGTCTCCCTCCGGACGAACCAGGGCTTCGGTGCAGAAGCGATACCGCAGCGCTTCGCCCTCCCGTCCACCCCGGCGGATGCCGCTCCGTTTCAGATGGGCCAGGAGGTGTTCCACCGCAACCCGCTGTCCGAAAAGGGCCTCTTTCATCCCCTCCACAAACAGGGTAAACCCCTCCGCTCCCGCATCCACCACGCCGTGTTCCCGGAGCAGGGGAAGGAGTTCCGGTGTCCGGGCCAGAGCTTCCCGGGCCCGGCGCACCAGATGGATAAAGAAGGTCTTAGGATCTCCGGCCTGGCGGTTCCGGGCTTCCTCGGCAACTTCCCGGGCCACGGTGAGAAGGGTCCCCTCCACCGGCGTGCTCACCACCCGGTAGAGCTCCCGGGACGCCTCCTGAAGGGCCTGTGCAAAGACCTCCACGGGAACGGAGGGCCGGGGGGGAAGGGCCCGGGCCAGAGAAGTGAAATACTGGGCAAAAAGCACCCCGGAGTTGCCCCGGGCTTCCCGGACCAGCGCCTCCGCCCACGCTTCCATAAGGCTGCGGGCGTCCCCGCAGTCTTCCCGGAACCGCTCCCGGAAACGGAGAAACGCCCCACCGAGGGTGTGGGCCAGGTTGGACCCCGTATCCCCATCGGGGACCGGAAACACGTTGATTTTGTTGAGCTCTTCCACACGGGAAAGCACCCGGGCCACCCCGCCCTCCAGGGCACGGCGCAGGGTGTCTGCCGAAAGTTCTGCCATGGTTCAGGCCCGGTCCCGCTGAAGGCGGGAGAGAAGTTTCTGGGCGGCCTCGTCGGAGGGATAGTGCCGGAGCAGCTCGTTCAGATAACGCAGGGCCTGATCCTGATCCCGAAGGATCATGTAGATCATGGCGAGATAATAAAGGGCGTCCCGGTTTCGGGGTTCCTTTTCCAGCACCATTTCCAGGATCTTCCGGGCCACGGAATACTGGTGCATCATGAAGGAGGCCTTGGCCTCTTCCAGCAGCTCCTGCAGGGACTCTTTTTCGCTCATAGCATGGCCCTCAACCGTTCCAGGTCCTCCACGCTTCCCAGGACCACCAGGATGTCTCCTTCCAGAATGGCATCGTCCGGACCGGGCACCACCACCTTCTCCTCCACCCCCACCTCACCGGTGTCCTCCTCCACCCGGGGAACATACCTCCGGATGGCCAGAACAGAAATGCCGTATTGCCTGCGGAGATCCAGCTCCCGGAGGGTTTTCCCGGAAAATCCCGGCGGTGCCTTGATTTCCTCAATGCGGTATCCCGGTGCAAGCTCCAGAAAGTCAAAGGGTCCTTTGCGCTGGAGGGTTTCCGCGATCCGGCGGGCCATCTCCCGCTCGGGGAAAACGATCCAGTCCACCCCGAGTTTCTCCAGAATCCGGGCATGGAGTTCGCTGGCGGCCTTCACCAGAACCCGCCGGGCTCCCATTTCCTTGGCCAGCATGGCGATCAGGATGGAGGACTCCAGGTCCTCCGTGATGGTTACCAGCACCCAGTCAAAGTCCTGGATGCCCAGATCCTGGAGGGTTTTCTCGCTGGCTGCGTCTGCGATGAGCACGTCGTCCACCACCCCCTCCACCTTCTCCAGTTCCTCCTCATTGCGGTCCACCGCGATCACCCGGTGCCCCCGGCTGGAAAGTTCCCGGGCCAGATAGCTTCCGAAAAGCCCCATGCCGATGATGCAGAAGTTCATCCGACCATCAGACTCCGTTTGAGATAGCGGATCCGCCGGACATGCTCCCGCTCCACAAAAGCAGACATCACAGTCAGGATTCCGATCCGGCCCACCAGCATGGTGAGTATCATAAGGGATTTTCCAAAGACAGAAAAGTCGGCCGAGAAGCTCACCCGGGGATCCTGGAGGGAACCCAGGGAAAGGCCCACGGTGCCGAAGGCAGAAAACACCTCAAACACATAGCGATAGGCCTCTTCCAGTGTCGCGTGAGGGGCCTCCACCGCGAACAGCAGACCCAGGACCAGGACGATCCAGAGGAAGGCCAGGGTGGCCACCGCTGTGGCCTGTCCCACCGTCTCCGGGGACAGCTCTCGCCGGGAAAGCACGGGAGGCCGTCCCCGGAGAAAACCCACGGCGGTGAGCACCATGGTGAGCACCGTTGTGGTTTTGATCCCGCCGGCCGTTCCACCGGGAGATCCTCCGATGAGCATGAGGGCCATGATGAGGGTGAGGGAGAAAGGAGCCATCCGGGTGAGGTCCACTGTGTTGAAGCCCGCAGTCCGGGGAGTGGCCGCCTGGAAGAAAGCGTGAACCACCTTTTCTCCCCAGGAGAGATCCCCCAGGCTCCGGTGGGCTTCCATGGCCAGGAGGAGCAGGGTGGGGACCACCAGGAAGGCCAGGGTGAGGCGGAGCACCCACCGGCTGTGGAGGGAGAGCCGTCCCGTGGGGTGGCGGCGTTGAATCCACAGGTGGATCTCGTCCAGCACAAAAAATCCCAGCCCTCCCACCACCAGAAGTGCCGCGATCACCAGAGCCACACCCGGGTGGCGTCCCCAGGTGGCCAGGTTGTCGCTGTAAGGGGCGAAACCGGCGTTGGCAAAAGCCGAAACCGAGAGAAAAAGGGCTTCCGGAAGGGCCTGGAGCCCCCGATCCGGCAGGAGAAACAGCGCGAGCAGAGCAAACCCCACCATCTCAAAGAGCACGGTATAGGTGAGCACCCGGGGGAGGAACTCCCAGACGGTGTGGCGGGAAAGGGTGGGAAGGCTTTCCAGGAGCATGGAGCGGAAGCGCAGATCCCTGCGGGACATGAGCACTCCGAGCACAAAAGCCGCGAAGGTCATATACCCCAGGGCGCCGATCTCAATCCACAGCAGAATCACCGCTTTGCCGAAGGGGGTCCAGAAGGTGGCCGTGTCTTTCACGATGAGACCGGTCACGCACAGGGCTGATGTGGCGGTAAACAGGGCGTCCACAAAGGACACCGGTCCCCGGCGCGCAAAGGGAAGCATCAGCAGAAGACCGCCCAGCAGGGCCATGCCCGCATAGCCCAGCAGGATCCAGAACGCCGGACGGAACCGCTTCATGGATGGCATAAGTATCCAGAAGGGGAGAGGTTTTTTCAAAGTGCGGGGGTCCCCTGCCACCGGCCCCGGAGCGTTGAAGGTTCGCACCGGAAAGATTACGCTGTCCGCAGATGAAGCCGCGTCTCCTCGGGACTGCTGTGTCTTTTCGCTGGCGTTGTCGTGCCGGGTTCTTCCCCTTCTGGTCGTTTGCAGACCTCACGAACTGCAGGCGGAAGTCATGAAAGGAGCCCAGCGGTTGTGGAAGCGTTTGCTGATCGGCGTGCTGACGCTTGCGTTTTCCGGAAGCCTTTGCAAAAAACCGACGGAGGAAGAAGAGATCATCACAGAGCTCCCGGGTGTGTATCAGCTTCAAGAAGTGTGTGGAAAAGTTGACAGTTTGTTGCCTCCGAATTTCCCGCGCCATCCTCGCACGCAAGGAAGTTGCGTAGGCAGTGTGTGGCGTCCACCCCACCTGTACACGTTGCTCAACTTCTATGCAGACTTTCCTGAGGCAGGTTACGCTTATGCGGTCTATCGGTACACGTTAATGGGTGACACGCTTGTGGACGAAAAAAGGGTGTATCCTGTGGGAGATTCTGACACTGCGTATATCAACCTTTTTGACGTTTCTCCCGATGAGCGGTGGCTTGCGGTGACCCATGGAGCATTGAACATGTTTGGGGGCTACTGGCAACCATTACATGTGGTTCTTGTGGATTTGCTACGAGGCACTGAAGATACGTTGCCGTCTCCCTGTCCTTTTATGCTGGATCCCCAGTTCTCGGAAGATGGAAAACGGTTGTTTGTGTTTGGAACTGTGGGAGACGTCCTGGGATGGTGTGAAGATGGTTCCATGGAAGGCGTGTGGGTGTGGGATCTGTCGGGTGGAGGGTGGATGGGGAAGTTGCCCATGGTCAAAGGAGATCTTAGCGGAAGACCCTATGGGAGCTATATGGTGGAACACGATACGGCATGGTTCAGCTGGGGATGTGTGGAAGGATATGAATTTCCTTCATTGAACCCATGGAATCGCAATCAGGTTACGG
>WFYF01000342.1 GCA_015490255.1 Caldifarciminota bacterium | reverse complement strand
TGAGCACGTGCTCTCCGGTTTCTATCCGGAGATCCCCCACCCCCAGGGGCTTGCGTCCCTGCTTCCGGCCTTTCTGAAATTCCACGCCGAACACGTCCCCCACCTGATCGGCGCGGTGGCCCTGGTGATGGCGGGAAGCCCCACCCTGGAGGCACTGTTACGCACGCTGGATCACTTCTTTGCCCGTCTGGGGGTGAAGAAAACTCTGCGGGAACTGGGGGTGCGGGAGGAGGATCTCCCGGCGATGGCGGAGGTAGCCCTGAAATATTACGGCTGGCGGAACGGCCGGGTTCCGGGGCCGGTGGACATGGACCGGGAGGCGGTGCTCGCCATTCTGAAGGAGGCCTTCTGAACCGTGCGTAAGGGCCTTGCTCTGCTCACGCTGGGGTTGCTCCTTCTCGCGTGCAGCGGGGAGGAAACCCCGCCGCCACCCGACGCCCGGGAAGCCCTGCAGGGGGTGGAGGTGGAGGAGCACACGGGAGGCGATCCGGCCTGGCGTCTGCGGGCCCGGGAAGTGGTCCGCCGGGGGGACACCCTGTGGCTCTATCCCGTGAGCCTGGCCTTTCTGGAAAGAGGGGACACCGTATCCTTTCTCCGGGCGGACTCGGGCTGGGTGTTAGAGGCGAGCGGGCGGATGACCGCCCTGGGTTCGGTGGTGGTCCGCACCGAAACGGACACCATTTTTACCCGGGAGCTCTCCTATGACCCTCACCGGAAGCGTATCGTGAGCACCGCGCCGTCCCGGATCCTCCAGCCGGACCGGGTGATCCGGAGCGAGGGGGGCTTTGACACGGATCCCGCCCTGAAGGACATCCGGTTCACCGGGCCGGTGAAGATCCAAAGCCGGGGGGAAGACCGGTGAGCGTGCGGGACTTCTGGAAGCGCCGGAAGGAGGAAAACGAGCGGGTGTTCCGCCACGCGCCCCTGCCCCTCAAGCGGTTTTTCTCCCTGGACGGGCAGGCCTATCGGGACGGGGTGCTCTCGCGGAAGACCAAGGAACTCCTGGGCCTGGCCTGTTCCCTGGTGCTGCGGTGCGATGACTGCGTGCGCTATCACCTGATCCAGGCCCGCCGGCTGGGCTGCACCACGGAGGAGGTGATGGAGGCCCTCACGGTGGCCAGCGTTGTGGGGGGCACCATCACCATTCCCCATCTGCGCCGGGCGGTGGCGGCCTGGGAGGAACTCCTGGGAATGGACGTGGATGCCGAACTGCCGGAGTAAGGGGAGCAGCTGAAGTAGCCTGTACATCAGAGTAAGCGATGACACGCACAGGCAACCCGAACTGTATGGAGCCACGGGGAACCCCAGACGGTGTTTAGGGCTTTCTGCAGCACGCACCGAAAAATCCACCAGACATGACCTGGCTGAAGGACATGTTCAAAGCCATGCCGCAGCCGATTCTCGTTGCGCTGATCAGCGTGCTTGCCGTGTCCCTGCTCCGGCGCCTGGTGCGCGATGGGCCGGCTCAGGAGGACGGAAATCGGGTGGTCCGCTTTGGCTCCGGACTTCGTGTCCTTTCCCTCTTCCTTTTGCTGGCGGCTGGTTTCGTGGCCTATGCCGCCGCCCACGCCTCTCCGGATCAGCGGTGGCTTGCCGCCTATGTGGCCCTCGGGTTCAATCTGGGAGCGCTTTGCCTCGCTTATGTAGCTTTCGGGGTTGTCATCATATACGACGATGATCATCTCCTTTACAGGAGTCCGCTTTCAGGCGAACAGCGCTTCCCCTGGACCGAGATCACGGGCGGAGGTTATTCGGGTTTGCGGGGAGCGCATTATCTCGCCTTCGGTGAACGAAACGTGTGGATCAGCGAGATGATGGACGGATCCCGGGACCTGATGCGCTTTGCGGAAAGGAAATGGAACGAGCGTGCCGGCGGCATCCAGGAAGGACCGGAGAACGAAACGTGAACGGTGCGGTTGCAAGAGGGCCGCATAGTGCTCACGCCGGAGTTCCGTGATGCCCGACCGGATGTTCTTCCGCTTCGCTGCCTATGGGTTTCTGAAAAACCTGAGGCTGTT
>WFYF01000341.1 GCA_015490255.1 Caldifarciminota bacterium | reverse complement strand
GTGCTCACCGAGCCATGCTTCCCACCCTCGGGGGTGAAGAAATCCCCCTCCCGCCAGGATATACACCGGAAGCGCCCGGGACGTGCAGGGCAGAGGAAGGGATCCCACCGCCCCGGCGATGCCCGCACCATAGAGACGGGCGCTCCCCAGTCCCACCAGCCCGGAGAGCACCCACCACCGCATGGAAACCCCTCAGCGGTTGACGATATGGATGGCCCGTTTGTGCACGTTCTCGGCCGCCTCCATCAAGGCCTCGCTCAGGGTGGGATGGGGATGGACCGAAAGGCCGATGTCCTCGGCGGTCGCCGCCATCTCCACGGCCAGCACCCCTTCCCCGATCAGGCTGGAGGCCTCCGGTCCCACCACATGCACCCCGATCACCACGTCGTTTTCGTCCGTGATGATCTTGGCAAACCCCTCGCGCACTCCATAGGTCAGGGCCCGACCGTTGGCCACCCAGGGAAACTTTCCCACCCGATAGGCGATGCCCCGGGCCTTCGCTTCTTCCTCCGAAAGGCCCACGGAGGCAAGCTGCGGTTCCGTATAGACCACCGACGGGATGGCCCGGACGTCCATGGCGGAGGGAAGCCCCGCGATATGCTCGGCGGCCACGATCCCCTCCCGGGAGGCCTTGTGGGCCAGCATGGGACCGGGGACGATGTCGCCGATGGCATACACCCCTTTCACGGAGGTTTCCATGTGCTCGTTCACCTTCACAAACCCCCGCACATCCATCTGGACCCCCACCGCCTCCAGACCGATCCCCGCGGTGTTGGGCCGGCGGCCCACCGCCACTAACAGAACCTCCCCCTCCACCGTCCGGACCTCGTCCCCCATCCGGACGTGGAGGCGAACCCCCGAAGCGGTTTTCTCCAGGCGCTCCGCCCGGGCGGACGTGTGGATGGTGATCTTCTGGCGTTTCAGGGCCTTTGCAAGCTCCCGGGCGCTTTCGGAATCCATGCCCGGGAGGATCTGGTCCATGAGCTCAAACACCTCCACCTCCGCCCCGAAATGGCGATAAACAAAGGCAAATTCCAGCCCGATGGCCCCCGCCCCGAGAACGAGGAGTTTTTTCGGGATCCGGGGAAAGGCCACCGCATGGTCCGAGTGCCACACCCGCTCCCCGTCCACCGCAAAGCCCGGAAGCTCCGCCGGTCGGGAACCGGTGGCCACGATCACCGCACCGGCCTGGACGAGCTCTTTCTGCCCGTCCGGAAGGGTGATTTCCACCTGATCGGGCTTTACCAGTTTCCCCGTGCCCTGGATCCATTCCACCCCCACCGATTTCCAGAGGGTCTGGATCCCCCGCACCAGCCGGTCCACAATACCCTGCTTCCAGGCGTTGAGTTTCTCCAGATCCACCGGGCCGGTCTGAACAGAAAGGCCCATGCGGGCGGCTTCCCGGGCCTCCCGCTGGAGATGAGCGGCGTGGAGGAGGGCCTTGGTGGGGATGCATCCCACGTTCAGGCACACCCCACCGACATACTGTTTTTCCACCACCAGAACTTTCTTCCCGAGCTGCCCCAGGCGAATGGCCGCCACATAACCTCCCGGTCCCGCTCCGATCACGACCGCATCATACCGTTTCACGCTGCACCTCCTGTTGGCGGTTTTTCTCTGATGATACGGCCTGGTCTGTGAAATGTCCGCTCACCCCGGAAAGCGCCTCACAGGGATTTCTGCGGAAAGCCTGCGGGTATCGCGAAAAGATACGCCAGGGAATTTGCAGGCGATTTGGAGAGAGCCCAGGACGTACGGCATCCTTTCCCTCTCACCCGGTCCCTCCCGCCAGGGGAGGGGAGAGACGCCCCGTTAAAACACCCCATCCAATTCCCAGGGGAATTGGATGGGGCCCCGTTAGAAGAACACCTGGAAAATCTTGCAAAACCCTCCGAAGAGCTGGGTGAACCTCCATTCACGTGCTCCCTGGCGCCGGCCAGGATACACAACACGCTTGCGCCATTCCCTTCGGGAATGGCGCGTCGCCCGGAGTACGTTATGCTCCGGAGGAAACCTTCTGTGTGCCGGCAAGACTCCGGCCCACCCAGCGGGCCAGGGTCTCCATCACCTCCCGGGCCCGGGCCTCCTTTTCCTCTGCGGGCAGGGACAGGTATTCCGCGAGGGACCGGTCCCAGGCCTGGAGGCTCCCTTCATCCACACGCCCCTTCAGGGCTTCCAGCAGCAGCCGGTGGGCCTGTTTGCGCTCCATGGCCTCCAGAGCGTCCAGCGCCTGGCGGTGGGGTGTGCCTTCCCAGATGGGCAGGATCAGGGCTTCCCGGAGCAGTCGCTCCACCCCCATCTCTTCCAGAATGCCGATCCCGCCATACACTTCCATGGCCCAGCGGGTGAGGCGGACGGCCACCTCCGCCGTCCAGTATTTCGCCAGATGGGCCACCAGCCGGAAGAGGTGATAGCGGGAAGAATACCGGGGACGCTCCTGCCACACCTCATCCAGAAGCTCCACCGCCCACCAGGCCAGGGCGAAGGCCCCGGCGAGTTCCTCCTCCCACATCCGGATCTCGCGGGCCAGGAGAGGGTGGAAGGCAATGGGCTTGCCGAAGGCTTCCCGGATCCGGGCATATTTCACAGCCTCGGCCAGGGCCCGCTGCGCCAGGGCCACGCTGCCCACACTGTTGGCCACCCGGGAGATGTTCAGGGCTTCCAGGATCAGATAGATTCCTTCCTCCGCCTTCCCCAGGAGCCAGGCCTCGGCGTTCTCCAAGAAGACCTCCCCGGTGGGGACGGAACGGGTCCCGATCTTGTCCTTGAGGCGCTGGATGGTGTAGTTCAGGGATCCATCCTGGCGGAACCGGGGCAGAAGAAACAGCGCGAGGCCCCGGACGGTGCGGGGCGCCCCTTCCGGACGGGCGGCCACGATGGCATATTCCGCACCGGCGTTGCTGGCGAAATATTTCAGTCCGGTGAGATACCACCGATCCCCTTCCCGCCGGGCCACGGTTTCCACCCCCGCACCGAGATCCGAACCGCCCCGGATCTCGGTCATCCAGGTGGCCCCCTGCGCGGGCCGGGTCTTCCGGGTCATTTCCGCCAGCACCCGCTCCCGCACGCCCTCCGGCGCGTATTTGTGGACGGCCACCGCCGTGGAAATGCTCACCGTATAGGGACAATAGAGCCCGGGGTCCCAGAAGGAGGTGACATAGCCCAGGAGGAAGAAAGGCCGCAGGGAGTTTTCCTCAAACACCCGCCAGATGTGGCCCGCCCGGTAACCCTCGTCCAGCAACTTCCAGTATTCGGAAGGATACAGGATCTCGTCCACCCGTTCCCCCCGCTCGTCATACATCCGGAGCCAGGGCGTGCGGGCCCGGTCCACCGTGGCAGACATCGCCGCCCCCTCCTCCACCCACCAGGATTCATACGAGGAAAGGCATCGCACCTCCTCTTCGGAGAGAGGCACACGGGAACGTAAATAACTCACAGGACGTTCCAGATTCATGGTCTTCCTCCGGTCCGGGAACGCAAACCTTATCCGGATTGTACGGAGTTGCTGCCGGACCGTCCAGCCCGTCTTCACCGGTCCGGCAGCACGAACCGCCGGATGGTGAAGGGAGGATCAAACCCTTCGCCAATGGGGTCTTCTGTGATTTCGTCGTTGCAGGTGTGAATGTGCAGGTCCGAAGGATCCAGCACCCCCAGGGGCGGACGGTCCCGGGAAAACATCCCCACGTGCCGGCGGTAGACCAGAAAATCCCCGGGCAGGACTCCTCCCTCTCCCACCCGGACGACCCGTCCCCGCCTGTCCCGATAGACTCCCTGCACCGTATCCAGCACCACACCCCGGTGGAGGGTTACAAGATAGGGCTCAAAGGCGCCGCCTTCGTGAAACGCCGCACTGTTCCGGTAAGGAAGATCCAGCCCCGACCACCGCCGGAGGACCGCCACCATGAGATCCGCGCAGTCTGCACCGATGAACCGCTCGGCCTGATGGGCTTCCGGGGGGTCCTGATCCCGGAGGGATGCCGAACCGTAGATATAGGGCAGCCCGAACCAGGCGTACGCCAGGCCCACCAGACTTGAATCCCGGGCCAGGCTCAACCGAAAGACCCGATCGGAAATCCCCCGTTTTTCCACAGCCTCCGCTCCGGGCGTCCGGAGGGTCTCTCCCCGGAACACCGCCTGCAACCGGAAACGCATCGTCCCCAGGTTGTGTCCCCGGGCTCCCTTGAGGATGGTGGGACGCACGTCGCACGGAACCACCCATCCTGTGTCCAGCGGGGTTTCCTGATAGTCCAGCCGGGCCCACCAGCCCGGATTTTCCGGACCGTTGCGATACATGGGGCGGGCCGGCTCCACCCGAAACCAGGAAAGGGAGATTTCACCCCACGCCGGATCCCACTGTCGGGCAGGCTCTCCGTCCACCGTCTTCGCCGCACTCACCCGAAACGTGTCCCCCGCGTGCTGCACCGTCACCACCGCATACAGGCTGCACGCCCCGGGCTGAACATAGAAAGCATGCCCCGTGTGGGGCGGCACCCGGGCCGTCCCGGAGGCAACGGCGAGGGCAAGAATTCTGATGTCGGGCATCGTATCCTCCCCGAGTCTTCATCCTATCACGGGGCCCTCGCTCAATTCCCTTTGGGAATTGAGCGAGGATGTTTTCACGAGGTGGTCTTTACGGCACCACCACCCGAACCCGTTCCACCCGTTCCCCGAACCGCACTTCCACCACCTTCACCCCACCCCGAAGCAAGCCCCGCAAATCCCACTCAACATACCC
>WFYF01000340.1 GCA_015490255.1 Caldifarciminota bacterium | reverse complement strand
TTCCAGGACTTGCTGCCGGTGGGGGCGCAGATGGTGCGGTATCCGATGGGGCGGAAGCAGTACAACGGCCGGGTAGAACGGAGCCACCGGACGGACGATGAGGAATTGTATCGTCCGCGGATTCTGGAGGTGGGAGATGTGAGGGCGTTTCTTCAGGTAGCAGCGGAGTGGGTGTGGTTCTACAACATGGAGCGGGTCCATCTGGGCCGCGGGATGGAAGGGAAAACGCCATGGGAAAAATTCCAGGAGATTTACGGGGTGTCCGATGTGGAACCCGTATTCCCTGTGGTGCTCCTCGATGACCTCTCGGTCCTGTACGTCACGCAATTCCTCCCGAAAATGGATGGGGTGGGTCAATCTCTATTGAAACGCTACACCTGGCGTTGAAGTGTCTTTCCCCAGGCTGTATAACATCCACCATCCCGGACCCGGGAGAGCAAGGAGGAGAGCATGACCGGCATGACCGATGATCAGATCCTGGGGGTCTGGCAGTCCGCCACGGACGAGCTGGAGGGCTGGTGGCATGTGATCGGGGAGATCAACAGCTATCTGGATTCCCTCCGGGAGGAGCTCCCCGAGGACTATACGGAACGCCTGGATTTTCTCCAGAAGCGGATCGCCCAGATTGAGGGGGAGATCGCGGATCTGGTGGAACGGGCCCGCCAGGGAGAGATTCCTCCTGAAGATCTGGAAAGCGCTTTTCAGGAGAAATACGACGAACTGACCGCCATAGAGGAAGAACTCATGGAACTGGAGTCCGAAGAGGAACTGGAAACGTTCTGGGAGGACGAGGAAGAGGAGGAATGACCGACGAACTTCGCGCTCTGGGGCGATCCTGGGGCCTGCTGGATGAGGAGATGGACCTTTTCGCCCGGCGGCTGGGGCGAGAACCCACCCGGGTGGAACTTGCGGTTTTGAGTCTGAACTGGTCGGAACACTGCAGTTACAAGACGTCAAAGCCCTTTCTGAAACGCTTCCCCAACCGGAGTCCCCGAACCCTTCTGGGACCGGGAGAAAATGCAGGAGTCATCCGGATCAATGACCGTCTGGGCGTGGCCTTCAAAATTGAGAGCCACAACCATCCCTCGGCGGTGGAACCTGTTCACGGAGCCGCCACCGGTGTGGGCGGGATTCTGCGGGATATCCTGGCGGTGGGGGCCTGGCCTCTCCTCCTTGCCGACAGCCTGCGGTTCGGCGATCCGGCCCTGCCCCGCACCCGGGAACTTGCCCGTGGTGTGGTGCGGGGGATCAGCTTCTACGGCAACGCCACCGGCGTGCCCACGGTGGCGGGGGAGGTTTTCTTTCATCCGAATTACAACGACAACCCCCTGGTGAACGCCATGTGCGTGGGGGTGGTCCGGCTGGATCGTATGAAGCAGGCCGTGCTGAAAAAACCCGGGAGCAAAATCCTCCTGTTCGGCTCCACCACCGGCCGGGATGGCATCCATGGCGCGACCTTCGCTTCGGAAGACCTGGCGGAAGAGGTGGAGGAGAAGCGCCCCAACGTTCAGATCGGGGACCCCTTTTACGAGAAACTCCTGATTGAAGCGGTTCAGGAGATCCTTCCCCTCCCGGGCCTTATCGGCCTTCAGGACCTTGGGGCGGGGGGACTGTCCACCGCACCTGCGGAGATGGCTCACAAGGGTGGCGTGGGGGTGCACCTCATCCTGGATGCCGTGCCCCTCCGGGAGCCCCTCACGCCGGAAGAGATTCTGCTGTCCGAATCCCAGGAGCGTATGATCGCCTGTGTGGAGGCCGAGCATGTGGAGGCCTTTCTTGAGGTTTTCCGGAAGTGGCACCTTCCCCACGCCGTGATCGGAGAGGTGGTGGAAGAACCGGTGTTTCGGGCTTCCTATAACGATCAGCTCGTCGTGGACATCCCTCTTGCCGCCCTGATGGATCCCCCCCTCCGGACGTTTCCGGTGGTGACGCTTCCGAAAGTGGAACGCCGGGCTCCTGCTCGGAGGGTGGAGGACCTGAAGAACGCGCTGGAACGTCTCCTCCAGTCCCCCAACCTCCGTGCCAAAGCGTGGGTGTATGAGCGATACGATCACACCGTTCAGGGCAACACCCTGGTGCCGCCCGGTCGGGCGGGGGCTGCGGTGGTGGCCCTCCGGTATGCCGGTCCTCACCCCGAAGTGGAGGAGGTGGAGGACGTCCACCTTGCGGTTACGGTGGATGGAAACGCCCGGTGGGTGGCGCTGGATCCCTATGAAGGAGGGAAAGCGGTGGTGGCGGAGGCGGCGCGGAACATCGTGGCGGTGGGTGGGGATCCCGTTGCCCTCACCAACGGCCTGAACTTTGCCAATCCCGAAGAGCCGGAAGTGTATGCCCAGCTGGATGCGGTCACCCGGGGCATGGCGAAGGCGGCGGAAGCCCTGGAGATTCCCATCGTTTCCGGAAACGTGAGCCTCTATAACCAGTCTCCCCGGCACCGGATTGATCCCACTCCCATCATCGGCATGATCGGACTGGTTCCGGCGGGCCGGATCTTTCTGCCGGGGTTCCGGAAACCGGGAGACGAGATCTGGGTGGTGGGAAAACTCCAGGGAGAGGTGGGCGGAAGCGAATATCTGCGGGTGCTGTATGGGGACGATGTCTTTGCTCCGGACCCGGTGGACCTGGCTTTTGAGGTCCGGCTTCTCCGGGCCATCCGGACTCTCCAGGAGCGCGGATGGGTGGAAAGCACCGATGACGTCAGTCTGGGGGGGCTGATGTTCGCCCTCCTGCGGGCTGCTTTCCAGAGCGGTCTGGGGTTCACCTATGAAGGGGATATGGAGGAACGTGCCCTGTTTGGAGAGTGGCAGAGCCGGTTCGTTGTGACCCTGTCCCCGGAAAATCGGGAAAGGGTGGCCGCCTTTCTGGAGGAGCAGGGCCTTCCCTGGAGAAAGGTAGGAGAGGTGCTGGACGGATTTGCGCTGGAAGCGAACGGAGAGCGCGTCCTTCTGGACGATCTCCACCGGCTTTATCGCACTCCCCCCTTCTGAATCACACCATGCGGCGCACCCGGATTGTGGCCACAGTGGGACCGGCTTCCTGGACGCCGGCGGTGCTGGAACGTCTCCTTTCGGCCGGGGTGGATGTGGTTCGGCTGAACTTCAGCCACGGAGACCACGACATCCACCGGCGGGTGATCCAGCAGGTGCGGGACCTTTCCGCCCGGTTGAAACGCACGGTGGTGATTCTTCAGGACCTTCAGGGCCCCAAACTCCGCATTGGGAGACTGTCCGATGATCGCGTCCAGCTCCGGAAGGGAGACGAGGTGATCCTGACGGCGCGGGTGGAAGAGGGAGATGCCCACACGCTGCCCATTCCCTTTCCGGAGGTGCTTCGGAGCCTCACCCCCGGCACCCGGCTGCTGCTCAAAGATGGCCAGATCGTTTTGCGCGTGAGGGAGGTCCGGACACCGGACGTGGTGGCCACGGTGGAGACGGGCGGAGTGCTTGCCTCCCGGAGCGGGCTGGACGTGGAAGGGGTGGATCCTCCCATCCCTCCGTTGACCCCCAAGGATCTGGAGGACCTTCGGTTCGGGGCGGCCATGGGGGTGGACTGGGTGGCCATGAGCTTTGTGCGGCGCCGGGAGGACATCCGTCTGATCCGGGAAGAGCTTACCCGGCTGGGGGCCTCCTGGATCCGGGTGATGGCGAAGATTGAGCGTCCCGGTGCGGTCACCCACTTTGAGGACATCCTGGAGGAAGCGGATGGGGTGATGGTGGCCCGGGGGGATCTGGGCGTGGCGCTGCCCCTTCACGAGATTCCCCTGGTGCAGAAGCGCCTGATCCAGCAGGCCCGGGAGGCCGGGAAGCCCGTCATCACCGCTACCCAGATGCTGGAATCCATGCTCCACAGCCCCACTCCCACCCGGGCGGAAGTGACCGATGTGGCCAACGCCATCTTTGACGGATCCGACGGGGTGATGCTTTCGGCGGAAACGGCGGTGGGGGACTATCCGGTGGAGGCCGTCGCGGTGGTGGACCGGATCGCCCGCACCGTGGAGACATCGCCGGAGTTTCAGGAGAGCCTGGTTTCCCGCCGTCCCGAACCGCTTTCCACACCCCAGGATGCGGTGACGTATGCGGCGGTGGACATGGCGGAAACCCTTCCGGCCGATCTCATCGTGGTGTTCACCTCTTCAGGGACCACAGCCCAGCGGGTGGCGCGGTTCCGCCCCCGGGTCCCCGTGCTCGCCCTCACCACGGAAGAGCGGGTGGCGCGCCAGATCACCATGTTTTTCGGTGTACGGAGTGCGGTGGCACCCACACCGGCCAGCACGGACGATATGGTGGCCATCGCCCTCCGGAAAGCGGTGGATATGGGATTTGCCCGATCGGGCAGCCGGGTGGTCATCGTGGCGGGGGTGCCTTTCGGCCAGCGGGGGTCCACCAACCTGATCCGTCTGGCCCGGGTGCCCGGCATGCTGAAACCCGCCCATGGCTGAATACGTCTTTCGCTGGGAGGCGGAACCCCTCCCTCATCCGATTCCCCGAACTTCCTGGAAGTTGGTACTGCGGAAAGGATCCCTGGAGGGGCAGGGCGAGGCCGCACCGCTGGAAACGATCGCTCCCCCCGGGCTGGAGGGGCGCTTCTCGGAAAGGGATCTTGAACATGCCCTGGAGACCTGGCCTGCACCTTTTGCCTTTGCGCTGGAGTCAGCTCTGCTGGAAATCCGTGCCCGGGAGAACGGAACGACGCTGGGTGAGCTGCTTCCTGCTGATCGGAAGGTGGCCACCCACGCCCATGTCACGGTACCGGCACGGGCGATCTTCGGGATCCCGGTATGGACAGAAGGGCTGGAAGCAAGGCTGTGGACCCGGGGGTACCGGGTGATCAAGGCCAAGGCGCGTACGCTGGAGGATGTGGAACACTTTCTCCGTCACCCGCCCCGCCGGTTGCGGCTGCGTCTGGACGCCAACCGGGCTTTCCAGAGGGAGGACCTGAACGAACTTTTCTCGCTGCTTTCTCGTCTGCCTCTGGATTTTGTGGAGGAGCCCTTCCCCCCCTCTTTTGGGGCTGGTATGGAAAAGCTGAGCCGGAAGGGAATCCGGGTGGCGGTGGATGAGAGCCTGCTGGATGCGCGGAAGGATGTGGACCTGTGGATCCGCAGAAGCTGGGTGCGGGTCGCGGTGATCAAACCGGGACTGCTCGGGACGCGGGCCCGTTTGCAGCAAACCCTGCGGTGGCTTGAGGAACTGGGGCCTCTTCCCGTGGTGTTCACCCATCTGCTGGAAGGCAGGGTGGGGCGCCGGCACGCCCTGTTCCGGGCCCTGGAGGCGAACCTTCCCGGTGTCCACGGCCTGGACATGGGCATGGGCTCCCCCCTGGGGCCGTCTCATCTTTGACCTCCCGGATTTCCGGTTTTTCCAAAAAGTGAACCCGTAAGGGGGCTGTCCCGATGGAGAGAGAAGTCCGGTGCAAAGGAAGCGTTTCCGATCTCGCACATCTGCCGGTGATTCTGGCAAAGGTTTTGCGTGAAGGCTGTCCCCCTCTCTGGTAC
>WFYF01000339.1 GCA_015490255.1 Caldifarciminota bacterium | reverse complement strand
GTCCGGCACCGCGCTGCACGCCTCGGTGGATATAGACCGGGACCACGGGGGCCTGCGTCCAGGAAGCCAGCAGCGCGGTGCCGGACTGAAAGGGAAGAAGCAGATTCTCCGTGAAGTTCCGTTCCCCCTCCGGGAAAATCACCAGGGCTTTTTCCGCTTCCAGCACCCTCCGGGCCCGCTTCAGGGCGGCAGCCGGCCTGCGGGGATCGGCGGGCAGGGCCTGATAGGCGGTGATGAGGAGGCGGAGAGGCGCACCCCACCGGGGGTGGTGGAACAGACCTTCGGAGGCAAAGAAAAACGAGGCCCGGGGAAGGGGAAAGGCGATCCAGATGGGGTCCCAGTTGCTGTAATGGTTGGCTGCGAGAATGACCCGTCCCCGGCGCGGCACCTGCTCCACACCGAAAGCCCGGAAACGGAAGCCCCAGACGGCCAGGGGATAAACAGCCAAACGGGTCAGCCACCAGTGGAGCGGTTCCTCCCCCCGGTGGAAGGGCAGCGCATACCGGGCGATGGGGGAGGGATCACGCATGACGGGAAACAACCTCCCGGGCCACCCGGCGGGCTTCCTCGTCTGCCGCGAGATATCCTTCAAGATCCTCCGGATGAACAACCGGCACACGCTCCCGGGTGATCTCCACCACGCGATAGATGTCCAAAAATCCGATTTTTCGGGACAGGAAGGCCTCCACCGCGATTTCGTTGGCGGCGTTCAGAATGGCCGGGGCGGTGCCGCCCTCCTGGAGCGCCTCCCGGGCCATCCGGAGGGCGGGGAAGGTCTCGTGATCCACCTCCTCAAACTGGAGGGAGAGGGGAAAGGCAAGTTCCCGGGAAGGACAGGGGAGACGTTCAGGATGGGTCAGCGCATACTGGATGGGCAGGCGCATATCGGGAGGCGAGAGCTGGGCAAACCAGGCCCCATCCCGCAGGCGAACCATGGCGTGGATCACGGACTGGGGATGGATCACCACCTGGATGCGCTCGGGAGGCAGGGGAAAGAGGCGGGCAGCTTCAATCACCTCAAGGGCTTTGTTCATCAGGGTGGCCGAATCCACCGTGATCTTGGCGCCCATGGACCAAGACGGATGGCGAAGGGCCTCTTCGGGCGTCACGTTCCGGAGCTCTTCCCGGGTTTTCCCCCGGAAAGGTCCGCCAGAAGCGGTGAGCCAGAGTTCCTCCACGTGGTCCCCATAGGCCTGCCAGAGCTGGAACAGGGCGGAGTGCTCGGAATCCACGGGGACGAGTTCCCCCGGCGAGGTTTGCCACACTTTTCGCACCACGGGGCCGAAGGAAACCAGGGTTTCTTTGTTGGCCAGCGCCACCCGTTTGCCCGCCCGCAGCCCGGCCAGGGTGGGAAACACCCCCACCACACTGGTGGTGGCCACCACCACCACGTCCACCTCTGGAGCTTCTGCCATGGCCACCAGGGCTTCCTTCCCTCTGCCCACACGGATTCCGGGAATCTCCGGAAGAACAACCGACGGATCGCTCCAGGCGATCCAGGGAATGCCGTGTTCCTGCGCCAGGGATACCAGAGGTTCCACCCGGCGATGAGCACTCGCGGCCACCACCCGGAAACGGTCAGGATGGGCCCGAACCACCTCAAGGGTCTGGCGACCGATGGAGCCGGTGGCGCCGAGGAGCGCGATCCGCGTGGGCTTCACCCCTCAGGATCCCCCACCCGAATCCCTTTCTCGCAGAAGTTTCTGAATCCAGCCTTCAAAATATTCCCGGGGATGATACCCCACCGCCCGGGCCCGGATGGTCCCCCTGGCATCCACCACAAAGGTCGTGGGAAGTCCCAGGATCCCGCCAAACGCCCGGGCTTCCCGGCCGGTACGACCCAGCACCACAGGATATTCAATGCCCAGCTTTTCCAGAAACTTTTCCACCTTGCTTCGGGGCTCGTCCAGGTTGATGCCCAGAATCACCACACCGCTGTCCCGATAGGTTTTGTGCAGCTCGTTGAAAAAGGGCATTTCCGCGCGACAGGGCGGACACCAGGTGGCCCAGAAATCCACAATCAGCACATGACCGCGGAGATCCGCAAAGCGCAACGTATCACCCTGCAGGGTCACCAGGGTGAGATCGGGCACGGGCTGACCGATGGGGCCCGCAGCCACCAGACCAAGAAAGATCCAGCTCATCCCACACCTCCTTTCCGCCAGGATGGCGTGCGTTTCTCAAGAAAAGCCCGAAAACCCTCCCGGGCCTCCGGCGTGCGCCGGATTCGGGCCAGGAGCTGGGCGGTGTAATGGGGAAGATCCGCAGGGTTCATGGTCTTCACGGTGCGGATCAGCCGCTTGGCCTCTTTCACCGCCTCCGGCCCGTTGGCCAGGATGGTGCTGATCATCTCCTGAACGCGGTGATCCAGGGCTTTCGGGCCCTCCACCACCTCATGGACCAGGCCCAGTTCCCTGGCGGTCTCACCGTCAAAAACCTCACCGGTGAGGAAAAAGCGGCGGGCCTGGCTCTCCGGGATTTTCCGCAGAACGTACGGTGAGATGGTGGCGGGGACCAGACCCAGCCGGACCTCCGGGAATCCGAACCGGGTGTTGCGTTCGGCGACCACAATATCGCTTGCGGCCACCAGGCCCATCGCCCCACCGAGGGCCGCCCCGTGCACCCGGGCAATGACCGCCTGGGGCATGGTGTCCAGCCGTTCCAGCACCTTCACAAGGAGCAGCGCATCCTCCACCGCCTCCTCCTCCGGAAGCTCCCCCGCCCGCTTCATCCATTCCAGATCGGCTCCTGCACAGAACACCTTTCCCTCCCCCGCCAGCACCACCACCCGAAGGGCGGGATCCGCCGCCAGTCCTTCCAGGGCGTCCAGAAGCTCCCGAAGGGTTTGATCGGAAAGGGCGTTCCGGACCTCGGGACGGGAAAGGACCAGCCGGGCCACCGACCCGGTTGTTTCCACCCGGATGTGCTCATAGGCCATGGGTTGCCTCCTCACATGCGGAACACCGGATAACGGATTTCCTGTTCCACGGGTGCGTTCAGGGCCGCAGACAGGGCCAGGGCCACCACCTCCCGGGTTCTTGCAGGTTCAATGATGCCGTCGTCCCACAGCCGGGCGGTGGCGTAATACGCATCGGACTCCCGGGCGTATTTCTCCAGCAGGGGTCTGCGGATTTCCCGGGCTTCTTCCTCCGTGAGGGGTGGAAGTCCTTTCCGGGCCCGTTTCTGGTTCTCAATGATCACCATAACTTCCGCAGCCTGTTGCGGTCCCATCACGGCGATCCGGGCGTTGGGCCAGGTAAAAAGAAACCGGGGGGCATAGGCGCGGCCGGCCATGGCGTAGTTGCCCGCCCCGAAGGAGTTTCCGATGATCACCGTGATTTTGGGCACCCGGGCGGTGGCCACCGCCTGGACCATCTTGGCCCCGTCCTTGGTGATCCCGCCGTGCTCATACCGTTTGCCCACCATGAAACCGGTGATGTTCTGAAGGAAAATCAGGGGGATGCCCCGCTGGTTGGCCAGTTCAATGAAATGGGCGCCCTTCAGGGCGGCCTCGCTCATGAGCACCCCGTTGTTGGCCAGGATTCCCACGGGATAGCCCATCCACCGGGCGAAACCCGTGACCAGGGTGGTGCCGTAATTGGCCTTGAACTCGTGAAAGCGGGAGCCGTCCACCAGGCGGGCGATCACCTCCCGCACGTCG
>WFYF01000338.1 GCA_015490255.1 Caldifarciminota bacterium | reverse complement strand
GTGCTGGAAGAGGTCACGGCCTATGCGCTGTGCCATCCCGGGGTGGCCTTCCGGGTTCGGGAGGGTGAAAACGTGCTGCTGGATTTCCCCGCCCGGGAAGATCTCGTGGCTCGCCTTCAAGACCTGCTGGGTCCAGATGTGCTGGACACCATGAAGTCTGTGGCGCTGGAGGCGGATGGAGTGGAGGTGCGAATGTGGGTGTCCCCGGCGGAGCACACAAGCCCCTCCCGTCCTGAACAGTGGATTTTCCTGAACGGCCGTCCCATCCGGGATGAAGGTCTCCGGTCGGCCGTTTATCAGGCCCTGCGATTGCCGCCGGGCCGTCATCCCCGGTTTCTGATCTATCTCACGGTGGATCCCCGGAGGGTGGATTTTCACGTCCACCCGCAGAAGCGGGAAGTCCGGTTCGCACGCGACCTGAATCTCCGGGGACTGCTGTTTCGCGAGCTTCAGAATCTTTCGGAGGGCGGAAACCATCTGGATGAAGAGAGCCCTCCGGATCACCTGCCCTGGGAAGGCCCCCCACCGGTTTCCGGGGAGGTGCGGGAGGCCCTGCCTTCCCTCTGGACCTCAAAGACGGAGTCGTTTTCTTTCCTTCAGGTGTTCGGAACCTATCTCGTGTTTGAGCGGGACGGGGAACTCTGGGTGATGGATCAGCACGCGGCCCATGAGCGGGTGCTGTATGAAAGACTCCTCCGGGAGCCACCTGCTGCCCGGCCCCTTCTGTTCCCCATGATTCTGCACCTGCCTCCCCACCTCGCCGCCCGGATGGAGGAACACCGTAAGACCCTGGAAGAAGCGGGATTTCGCTTCCGGAACTTCGGTCCGGGAAAGATCGTGGTGGATGCCCTGCCCGCTTTTCTTGAGGGAGCGGATCGGGAAACGTTGCGTGGGTTTCTGGAAGAAGTGGAGCAGGAAGGAGGCTGGACCCGTACGGACCGTCTGTTGAAGACCCTTGCGTGCAAAGCAGCCATCCGGGCCGGGGAGCCCATCCAGCCTGAAGAGGCCCGTCGCCTCCTGCGGGATCTTCTGGCCTGCGAGGTGCCGCACTTCTGTCCCCACGGAAGGCCGGTGATCTGGCGGATTTCCCGGCAGGAGCTGGACGAACGGTTCGGGAGAACCTGAGATGCGCTGGTGGAGCCTGGAAAACCTGACTCTCCTCGGCATCGTGCTGGGTGTGGGATTCGGGTATGGATTCCCCGAGGCCGCCCGCAGCATTGCCCTTGTGGGGGAGGTGTTTCTCCGGCTTTTGAAGATGGTGGTGGTGCCTCTGGTGTTCACGGCGGTGTTTGTTGCTGTGGCGGCACCGGTGGGCAGGGGAGGACTTCGTCGCCTGGGAGGGTTTGCGTTCCTGTATTACCTCTCTTCCACCGCCCTGGCGGTGTCCACCGGTCTGGTGCTGGTTACCCTCCTTCAGCCCGGAACTTCCCACGCCCTCCAGGGGCAGGCCCCCGATCTGCCTGCGCAGACCCTGTCTGGAATTCTTCTCTCCATGATTCCTGCCAACATCTTTCAGAGCCTTGTGGAAGGGAACGCGCTGCAGATCATTCTGTTTGCGCTGCTTCTTGGAGGGGTGACCCAGGGACTGGCCCCGGCTCATCGGGATAGCCTTCTTTCTCCCATGGAAGCGCTGTTCCAGGCCCTGATGCGTCTGGTGCACCTGGTGGTGGCCCTCACCCCGGTGGGGGTGTTCGCCCTGGTGGCGTCCCTCGTGGCCCGGGAGGGGTTCAGCGTCTTTCGGGACCTTTTCGGGTATGTGGTCACTGTGGTTCTGGGTCTGCTGATCCATGCTGGCATCACCCTTCCCCTGCTGGCCAGGCTGGTGGGGCGCTATAACCCTCTGAAATTTTTCCTCCGCGTTCGGGAGGCCCTTCTGCTTGCCTTTTCCACAGCCTCCAGTGCCGCCACCCTCCCGGTGAGCCTGGAGGTGGCCCAGCGGGCGGGGGTGGCCCCCCGGGTGGCCCGGTTTGTCCTGCCTCTGGGAGCGACTATCAACATGGACGGTACCGCCCTGTATGAAGCTGTGGCCGCCGTCTTCATTGCCAACGCCTATGGGGTTTCCCTGGGCTTCTCGCAGTTGCTCCTGATTTTCCTCACCGCGACACTGGCGTCCATCGGTGCGGCGGCTGTGCCGTCGGCCGGTCTTGTGATGATGACCCTGGTGCTTTCATCCGTGGGGCTTCCCCTTGAGGGGATCGCCCTCATTGTGAGTGTGGACCGCTTTCTGGACATGCTCCGTACGGCGGTGAACGTGTGGGGAGATCTCAACGGAGCGCGGATTCTGACCGCCCTTCAGGCAATTTCGGGGAAAGGGGCGAAGGGATAGGCAGGCCCCGGGGGCGGTTGTTGAAGCAGTTCCTGGATCCGGGCTGCTGCCTCCTGAGAGGCTTTCCGGGAGGGGTCCAGCAGACTCCGGAGTTTCCGGAGCTTCGCCACGATCTCTGCCCGGCGGTCAGGTTGAAGCCGGGCTTCAATCTCTCGGGCCACCTTCTCCACGGGCCAGCGCTGGATATACTCCGGATATACGGTTTCATCCAGCAGGAGATTCACCAGACTGGCGTGACGCACCCGGGAGAGACGGCGGGCCAGGTGCCAGGTCAGTTCCGAAAGCATATACATCACCGTGGCCGGGCGTTCCAGCAGGCCGGCTTCCAGGCTGGCGGTTCCGGAGGCCACGACCACATAGTCCGCGCTCTGGATGCACCGCTGGGCCTGGCCTTCCACCGTGACGATCCGTCCCGGAAGGCCTTCCAGCAGCGGGGATTTCCGGCCGTCTAACAGAGAGTACACAAACACCGCGTCCGGAAAACGGCGGGCCAGAACCCGGTGGAGGGCCACCATCCGGGGAAGATGCCGGCGGATTTCCTGGGTGCGGGAGCCCGGAAGGAAGGCGAATACTGGAGAACCTTCCGGCAGCGCAAGCCTTTCCGGATGGGCGGGGATCTCTTCCAGAAGGGGATGACCCACATAGTGGGCGGGCACACCGTAGCGACGAAAGAGCGTTTCCTCAAAGGGCAGGATCACCATCACGGCATCAAAGTGCTTGCGCACCAGGTGGATCCGCCAGAACCCCCACGCCCACACCTGAGGGGCGATGTAATCCACCACCCGCACGCCGATTCTCTTCAGATGGCGGGCAAACTGCAGGTGGAACCCGGGATAGTCCACCAGGATGGCCAGACGGGCTTGCCGGCGCCGGGCTTCCCGAAGAAGGGTACGGACCATGCCGTAAAACCTCGGAACGGTGGACAGGGCTTCCTGGATTCCCACGACGCTCAGGTCCTCATACCGGAAAAGGAGCTCCACCCCCTCCCGGGCCAGGGCTTCTCCCCCGAAACCGAAAAACTCGGCTTCCGGGACACGGTCCCGGAGGGCACGCACGAGGTGTGCCGCATGGAGATCCCCCGAGGGTTCTCCCGCCGAGATCAGAATCCGGGGGGGCATGAGCTTCAGCCGGTGTTCCGGAAATTCTGGAGGGCTTCCACCTCTTTGTGCTCGGCGAGGATCCGTTCCACCGCCTGCCGATCGGTGGAGGAGAGTTCATTCCGGATATCGGGAAACCGTTCCAGCAGGGCCACCACGGCCAGGGCGGCCTCCCGCCGGACCGCCTGGTTGCGTTCCGAGAGGTGGCGCACAAGAAGGGTCAGGCGTTCCGGCCTGCCCACTTTCCCCAGGATCCGGAGGGCCATGGCCCGGGTATACCAGTAGCCTTCATCCAGGAAGGGCACCACCTTTTCTTCCACCTGCTCTCCCAGCTGGACCAGGGCTTCTGCGGCTTTTTCCCGCGTATACCAGCTCTCGCTGTGGAGCACGTCCAGAAGCTCCTCCACCAGCCCCATTCGGGCAAGTTCCTCAATGGCCGCGAACCGCTCCTTCAGATCCCGGGATCGGAGCTGGTCTTTCAGGGCCTGGGTGAGGTTGCTTTCTGATGCGGCAGAGGGCTTTCGGGAGGATTTGCGTTTTCTTGTAGCCATTGGTGCAGCGCCTCCTTGAGTTTCTCAAGCCCCTGATGATAGCGGGCGGAGATCACAAACGCCGGAAGCCCCATGGACGAAAACTGTTGAACCCAGGTGCGGACGGTTTCGTCATCCACCTGGTCCACCTTGTTCAGCACCACCCATCGGGGGCGTTCCAGGATGGAAGGGTCATACCGGCGGAGTTCCTCTTCAAGGGTGAGGAAGTCCACCGCAGGGTCCCCCGTAAGGTCCAGCACAAACAGGAGAAGGCGGGTGCGCTCAATGTGGCGCAGGAAGGCGAGTCCCATCCCCTTTCCCCGGTGCGCGCCCCGAATCAGGCCCGGCACATCCACCACGGTGAGGCGTTGGCCCCAGGCAAACCGGGCTTCCCCGAGGTTGGGAATCCGGGTGGTGAAGGGATAGTCCGCCACCCGGGCCTCGCTGCCGGTGAGAGCGCGAAGGAGGGTGGTCTTTCCTGCATTGGGCAATCCCACCAGGGCCACGTCGGCCAGCAGCTTGAGTTCCAGCCGGAGAATCCGCTCCTCGCCGGGTTCTCCGGGCTCGGCGATGCGGGGGGCCTGGCGGGTGGCGGTGGCGAACCGGGCGTTGCCCCTGCCTCCCCGTCCTCCCCGGGCCACCTGGAGCCGGTCTCCGGGTTTGACGATCTCTCCCAGTTTCTCCCCGGTGAGATCATCATACACCACCGTGCCCAGGGGCACACGGATCTCCAGGTCCTTTCCGGAACGCCCTTTCCTCCGGTTGGTGCCACCGGGCCGACCGTCCTCGGCGTGAAACTCCCGCTTATAGCGAAAATCCAGCAGGGTTTTGAGCCCGGGGTCTCCCACCAGATACACGTCTCCGCCGTCTCCGCCGTCCCCCCCGTCCGGACCGCCGCGGGGACGGAATTTCTCTCGCAGGAAATGCACCATCCCCTTTCCCCCATCCCCTGCCCGAACCCGGATGGTCACCACGTCCACAAAGGTGTGCTTTTTCATCCCTTCACCAGGCTTGTGAGGATGAGCATCAGGTTGGAGGGTTTTTCCGCCAGCCGGCGCATGAGGTAGGGATACCAGTGGGTGCCGAAAGGCACATAGAGCCGGACCGGTTCCCCCCGGGCCAGGAGGCGATCCTGAAGCTCCCGCCGGACCCCGTAGAGAAACTGAAATTCGTAGGAAGACGGGGAAAGGCGTTCGCGCTGAACCCGGGCCAGGGCATAGTCCACCAGGACGTCGTCGTGGGTGGCGATGGCCACCCGCACCCCCCGGGAGGCCGCTTCCCGGGAAAGGAGGTGGTCCAGAAGGCGCTGAAAGGCCTCCCGGATGTCTTTCCGGCGGGTGTGGGCGATCTCCGGGGGTTCTTTGTATGCGCCTTTCACCAGGCGGATTTTGGGAGCCAGGGGCATCAGACGTTCCACGTCGGAAGGGGTGCGAAAGAGATAGGCCTGGAGAGCGATGCCCACGTTGTGGAAGCGGGACTGAAGGGTCTCATAGATGGCCAGGGTGTCTTCCACATAGGGGCTGGCCTCCATGTCAATTTCCACCTCGTTGTTCTTTCGGTGGGCGGTCTCCACCAGCGTGAGGACGTTGTTGAGGGCCACGTCCGTGCCGAGGTCCAGCCCGAGCTGGGTGAGTTTGACGGAGATGTTGGCGTTCAGGTCGTTTTCCTCAATGAAGTCCAGGAGGCGGAGATATTCCTTCTGGGCGCGCCGGGCCTCTTCCAGATTCGTGGTGTTTTCACCGAGAAAATCTAGGGTTACGGCGAAGCCGCGTTCGTTGAGGGCGCGAACCACCGCCAGGGCCTCCTCTTCGTCCTCTCCGGCCACAAACCGCCGCGCAAGACGGGCGAACGCACCACCCCGGCTCACCATATTCCGGAGCCTGCGGTTCTGGGA
>WFYF01000337.1 GCA_015490255.1 Caldifarciminota bacterium | reverse complement strand
CCATAGAAATGGTCCGGCAGTATGTGGTGGACCGGTACGGTGAGGATTTTCTGTATCGCGGAGGGGGGGCCATCCACACCACCCTGGACTGGTCCGTCCAGCGGGTGGTGGATTCCGTGGTGGACACCCTTCTCCCCTGGCTGGAAGCCCGGTTTCGCCTCCACCCCGCCCGGGCGGCGTGGCTGGAGGACTCCACTCTCCGGGACAGCTTTCCGGAGCCGCCCTACCTCCAGACCGCGGTCATGGTCATGAATCCGGCCACGGGGGAAGTGCTGGCCCTTCTTGGCGGGAGGAACTTCGGGGAGTCGCAGTTCAACCGGGCGGTTCAGATGAAACGCCAGCCCGGTTCAGCCTTCAAGCCCTTTGTGTTCCTGGCCGCTCTGGACAACGGTTATCAGCCGGCCGATTCCATTGACGACGAACCCATTGCCCTGAAGCCGGATCCCCGGGAGCCCCCATGGGTTCCGGAGAACTACGACGGGCGTTATCTCGGCCGGATCACCCTGCGCCGGGCGCTGGCCCTGTCCCGGAATCTGGCCACCATCCGGCTGGGGCTGGCGGTGGGACCGGCCACGGTGGCCCAGTATGCCCGGATCGCGGGAATTCAGAGTACCATCCCCCCCTATCCCTCCTCTCTGATCGGGGCGGCAGATGTGACCCTGTGGGAGCTCATGCGGGCCTATGCCACCCTCGCGAACTACGGTGTGCGAATCCGTCCCTTCTTTATCCGGAAAATCGTGGCCCGGGACGGGCGGGTGCTGGAGGAGCAGGAACCCCTGGCCCTCCAGGTGATGGACTCCTCCGTGGTGTATCTCCTGATCTCCATGATGGAGAGCGTTCTGAACGAAGGCACGGCCATTTCCGCCCGGTTGCGGTACCGGTTTCGGTGGCCTGCGGCCGGGAAGACCGGGACCACGGACGCCTATCGGGATGCGTGGTTTCTGGGGTTCACCCGGCGGTATCTTGCCGGAGTGTGGGTGGGGTTTGACAGCCTGCGGACCATCGCCCGGGGGGCCACCGGCGCCAGCATGGCCCTGCCCATCTGGACTTCCATCATGAAGGTGCTCCATGGAGACACCCTTGCCGACAGTCTTGTCCGACCCCTCGCGGCCCGGGATACCTTTCCGGTCCCTTCCGGGGTGGCGCGTCTCCCCATCTGCCAGGTTACCGGTCTTCTCCCCACGCCGTTCTGTCCGGTGCGGGAGGAGGTGTTTCTCCGGAGTCTGGCCCCCCAGGACACCTGTCCGGTTCACGTTGCCCCCACGAGCCGGATCACCACAAGCCGTCCCGAAGATGTGTGGTGGCGGGAAGAGCGGGCCTATCTCAGGGAGCGCCGTCCGTGATCGGTCTGGGGTATTCTCCCTTCCAGCCGTTCTGGCCCCTGTTTCTGCACCACGCGCTTCTGGCGGGCGGAGGGTTCACCCTCTATCCCCACGCCTTCACCGCCCCCTGGCTGGAGGTGGTTTCGGCGGGCGGTGTGCTGTTTGGTATGCCGGAACTGGCCGCTGCGGGCGTGATGCTCCGGAGCCCGGCCGGTGGGGGGATGCTCACCGTGTATGGTCCCGACTTTTTCCGGATCGTCCATCTCCGGGCGGGGATTCCTTCCGGAATGCGCTGGGGGCCGGGTCTGGACCTCCGGGTGGTGCAGATAAAAGGACGTCCACCGGCGTATTCCGCCATGGTTGCCCTATCGGGGGAGATCCCCTTCCCCCGGGGGGTGTTGCTGTGGGCGCTGGATACGGATGGACAGGAGAGCCAGGCCTGGGGAACCTTCTGGATTTCCGAAGGACCGGCCCGGATGGCCCTGGATGGAACGTGGCGGCCGGGGGAGTTTCTGGGGGCACTGGCCTTTCTCATGCGGGTGCAACCCCAGGTGGAACTCGGGGTGGCGTTTCACACCTCCCGGGCCACCGGATGGCTTTTCCGGGTGGTTCCCCGGGAGGGAATGGTGCTCACCCTGTCGGCCAAGGTGCATCCGGAACTGCCGGTTTCCACAGGGGCGGGCGTGGCCTTCCGGGAAGGGGGCGTTTGAAGTTTCCGTAAAGACCGAGTATAATAACACCGATGGAACCACGGGACCTGAAGCTGGAGC
>WFYF01000336.1 GCA_015490255.1 Caldifarciminota bacterium | reverse complement strand
GCTCGGAGATGTGTATAAGAGACAGGCACGGAAGACCGATACGGCCCCACCCCTTTTCATCAGGCCACGGGAGACAGGACGGGACAAACAGCGCGAATGAGTCTCGCGGGAAGACCTCTGAAAACTCCAGGATCTGAGGTCTCGCTGAGACAAACCCGTGTCGGGGTGCTTCAGCAGCTTCTGCCAGAGTACACCTGCTATGATGAACTGCAGACGTTCGGACAGGACTTCCGAAACCCCACTCCGAAACATTACCCCACCCCATGGATTTCGCAAGAATTTTCGTATGTTCTAACGGGGTCTCCATCAAATTTCCTCCGGAAATTTGATGGAGTGAGTCTCTCCCCTCCCCTGGTGGGAGGGGCTGGGGGAGGGGGAAACGCCTGAACTTTTGTCCGAACATCCACCAGGGATGCACCGGATACGGGATGATCCTGTTCCTGTATGGATTCGCCACGAGCGCGCGTGGGCCGATCAGGAACGGGAGAAAGTCTTTTCTCTTGCCAGGATCAGGGCGCGCACCCATCCGTCCAGTCCCTCCCCGGTGCGTGAAGATGTGTGAAAAACGCGAATGTCGGGCCGAAGTTTCCGGGCTTCGGCCTCCGCCCGGTCCGGGTCAAAATCAAAGTGAGGCAGGAGATCCATTTTGGTCAGGACCATCCACTGCGCGGTCCGGAAGGCTTTCGGGTATTTCGCCGGCTTGTCGTCTCCCTCGGGAACCGAAAGCAGCACCACCCGGAGATGCTCCCCCAGATCAAAGCTCGCGGGGCAGACCAGATTCCCCACGTTTTCAATGAAGACGAAGTCATAGGTCTTTTCTTTGATCTGTTCCCACACCTGGGCGATCATGTGAGCTTCCAGATGGCAGGTTCCCCCCGTGGTGATCTGCACCGCCTCCACCCCCCGGGCCCGGATCCGTTCCGCATCCCGGTCGGTTTCCAGATCCCCTTCCAGCACAAGGACCCGGTAAGAGGATCGGAGCGATT
This sequence comes from Caldifarciminota bacterium, assembly GCA_015490255.1. Classification (GTDB taxonomy): domain Bacteria; phylum Hydrothermota; class Hydrothermia; order S141-80; family S141-80; genus S141-80. Next base: position 1,239 of record WFYF01000336.1, on the reverse strand, counting down.
CAACGGTGCCCTCCAGCAGGCTGGTTTTCCCCGAACCCGGGGAAGAAAGCAGGTTCACCACAAAGGTTTCCTGACGGACCCAGGTTTCCCGGAGGCTCCGGGCCAGAAGGTCGTTGGCCCGCAAAAGGTCCTGCTTCACATCCACATGGAGATGTTTCACGGGGCATCACCTCCTGATGCGTCCACATCGGGAATTTCAAGTTCCACATCCCGCAACCGGAGTTCTTCCCCCTCCACCACCGTCACCGCGTGACCTGAACACACAGGGCACCGGATCTGGCGGTTTGCCCATTCTCCTTCATGCCCGCATGCGTGACACCGGATCCGTACGGGGCGATATTCGGTCTCCATCACGGCATCCGCCATCCAGGGGATGCGTTTCTGAAGGAGGGCAAAGGCCTCTTCCAGGAGTTCCGGAACGACGTTGGCGAGTTCTCCCACCTCCAGGCGAAACCGGACCACCCGGCGGGCACCGTACCGGCGCACCACCCCCTCCAGTTCTCCCACCAGCGCCTGGAGCAGGGACAGTTCGTGCATGGTCAGCAGATGCGGGGGAGCTGCTCCCCCGAGAGCATTTCCACGATTCTCCGTCCTCCAAGCCAGGTGTCCATCTGGACCACGCCGGGGTGTTCGTCCACCACCTCGCCGATGATGGCCGCTTCCCGGCCGAGGGGGTGGGCCCGGAGAACCGCGAGCAGTTCTTCTGCCCGATTCCCCCGAACGAAGGCCACGAAACGGCCTTCGTTGGCCACGAAGAGCGGATCCAGTCCCAGGATTTCGCAGGCGCCGCGCACATCTTCCCGCACGGGGATGGCTTCCTCCTGGATCCGGATGCCGGTTCGGCTCGCCTGGGCCAGTTCGTTCAGGGCCGAGGCCACCCCGCCCCGGGTGGCGTCCCGCAGGGCATGAACGTCCATCCCCCCGGCCTGGAGAAGCGCCTCCACCAGAGGCCAGAGGTTGGCGGTGTCGCTCTGGAGTTCGGTTTCAAAAGAAAGCCCCTCCCGGACGGACATGATGGCCATGCCGTGCTCCGCGATGGGCCCGGAGAGCAGGATTTTGTCCCCGGGCTGGATCCGGGAAGGGCGCACGTCCACACCCTCCAGGATTTCCCCGATCCCGGTGGTGGTGATGAAAACGCCATCCCCCTTCCCGCGCTCCACCACTTTCGTATCCCCGGTCACCACCATCACCCCGGCCTCCAGCGTGCGTTCCCGGATGGTGGCCAGGATGGTCCAGAGG
>WFYF01000335.1 GCA_015490255.1 Caldifarciminota bacterium | reverse complement strand
GGCTGGTCAGGAAGGCGAGCGGCGCCACCACCCGGCTGCCCACCCGGATCATCCGTTCCGGGGCCGTGTAGGCGAGGAGTTTGGGAGGAAGCTCGGAAAGGGCGAACACCACCACCCCGAAAGCAATCACGGACAGAGTCTCGTGAAGGGCCGGCGGGAAAAAGTCCCGGACGAGGAGATCAAACAGAATGGCCGCATAGCTGTTCACCAGGTTGTTGCCGATCAGGATGGCCATCAGAAGTCCGTCGGGATAGAGGAGGAGGGGGCGAAACCATCCGGGCACCCGTCGCTGGAGCCAGGAAGGGGGCGGACCCAGAAGGGCCACCTCGCTCCCCGAGAAGATGGCGGACAGAAGAAGCAAAAGCAGCAGGATCAGGAGGGCAGGGAGGCCTTCCATCGCTGGAACCATTCCTGTTCCATCTTCTCCATGGCCTCGGCGTCCTGCTCGCCGTGATGGGTGAAACCGCAGGCGTGGAGAAGTCCGTGAATGGCAAAATACCCCAGAAATTTGCTGAAGTTCCCGGTGCGCCGGAGGAAATCCGCGTTGATGTAAATCTCCACGACCTCTCCCAGAGGGAAGGTGAGCACGTCGGCCGGGTGATCCCGCCCGAGGAATCTGCGGTTCAGGTTGCGGGCTTTCCGGGAACCCACCAGGATCACCCGGACGGTCTGGGGACATCCGAGGGCGTCCTGCATGCGGGCGAGAAGACGGCGGAGCTTATTCAAAACGCTGGGCGATGGCCCGCTTCTCACGGTGCTGTGCACGTGCACGGACATCCACGTCCTCCGGATAGGTGATGCGATGGTGAAATTGCCCGGTGAGGATGGGGAGAAAGGCCTGCTGGATGGTGTGGATTTCTCGCAGAGACAGGTCGGCCTGATCCAGCTGCCCTTCCTCCATTTTCCAGCGAACGATTTTGTGAACGGTTTCTTCAATCTCCACCGGGGTGGGCCGTTCCAGGCTCCGGCAGGCCGCCTCCACGGAGTCGGCGAGCATCACGATGGCCTGTTCTTTGGTCCAGGGACGGGGACCGGGATAGGAAAACTCGGCGGGATCCGGATCTTCACCCATATCCCTCGCTTTGGCAAAGAATGGACGGATCAGAGAGGTCCCGTGGTGGGTCTGGATGATGGCCACCACCGCCTCCGGAAGACCGTACTGGCGGGCGAGCCGAACCCCGTGACGGACGTGTTCCCGCAGAATCAGCACGCTGAGCCGGGGAGAGAGCCGATCATGGGGGTTTTCCCCTCGCTGGTTTTCAATGAAATATTCCGGACGGTGCATTTTCCCGATGTCGTGGAACATCCCGCCCACACGGGCAAGCAGGGGGTTTGCCCCCACGGAGCGGGCCGCAGCCTCGGCCAGGCTGGCCACAGCCATGCTGTGTTCAAACGTTCCCGGGGCCCGGCGGGCAAGTTCCACAAGCAGAGGATGATCCAGGCGCAAAAGCTCCAGCAGGGAGAAATCCGTGGTGAGGTGGAGCCAGCGCTCAAGCACCGGCAGAAGCAGAAACAGAAGCGCCACCACCGTCATGGTTTCGGCCACCCCCCACAGAAAGGCCTGATAGTCCCCCGGCAGGAGGGTGGTGAGGGGAACCCACTGGGGAAAGGGCATCTGTCCCAGGAGAGACGCGGCGAGGAGGGCAAAGGCCATCCGGTAAACGTCCCGGGCACGGGAGAGGGGATAGAGGGCCAGCACAGCCGTGATCACCACGAGGGTGCGGTGCCAGAAGACCTGGGGAAAGAGAGAAGCCGGCCAGAGAAAGGCGTTCCAGAAGGCGAACAGAATACCCAGCAGCATGGCGGCCCGCCGTCCCACGAAGAAGGAAAGAAACAGGGCGGGAATCACCACGACGGTGAGGGGGAGGGGCAGGGGATAAAGCTTCCGGGCCAGGAGTTCCAGACCGAGAAGAAGCAGGAGCAGGGTGGTCCCCAGGTGGATGCGGGAAAGGGGCAGGGCGTGACGTTTGACGGCTTTGGTCAGATAGGGGTCATACAGGCGGAAGAACGCCAGAAGCAACACGCCGGCCACCAGCCATCGCCTCCAGCCCGGCAGGGGGGTCAGCAACCCCCATCCCCCGAGGAGGCCGGCCCACAGGGTTAGGGGAAGAAACCGGAGAAGTCTATCCGGAGGACGATTCCTCGGACTGTCGGGCTCGTTCATAGGCGTCCACGATGCGTTTCACCAGGGGATGGCGCACCACGTCAGCCTGGGTGAGGCGGACGATGGCGATGCCTGGCACGTCCCGGAGCACCTCCACCGCCTCCACCAGGCCGGAGCGTTCCCGGGAAGGCAGGTCAATCTGGGTGATGTCACCCGTGATCACCACCCGGGAACGGGGGCCGATGCGGGTGAGAAACATCTTCATCTGGACGGTTTTGGTGTTCTGGGCCTCGTCCAGAATGATGAAGGCGTCTGAAAGAGTCCGGCCGCGCATATACGCAAGAGGGGCAATCTCAATGATCCGTCGGTGGATCATGGACTGCACCTTTTCAAAAGGCACCATGGCCTGGAGGGCGTCGTACAGCGGGGTGAGATAGGGGTTGATTTTCTCCTCAAAGCTCCCGGGGAGAAAGCCAAGAGATTCCCCTGCCTCCACCGCCGGCCGGGTGAGCACGATGCGCTCCACCCGCTCTTCCCAGAGGAACTTCAGGGCCATGGCCACGGCCAGGAAGGTTTTTCCGGTTCCTGCTGGTCCGATGCCGAACACCACATCGTGGCTTTCCATGGCTTCAAGATACCGGGCCTGCTGGGGGGTGAGGGGCTGGACCTTTTTCCTCGGGGTGTGGATCACCGTCCGTCCGTTCCGGGCCCGGGAAGCAGGCGCGGTGCGGGAGGAGACGGCATGAACGGTGGCCACCACGTCCGATTCTTCCAGTACGCCATGGGTCAGCAGATGTTCTTTCAGCACCTCCACCACCTGTTCCACCAGGCGGACCCGCGCTTCGGGTCCCCGGAGCATCAGGTCTTCTCCGCGGACCACGAGCTGGACATCTTCAAACAGAGCGCGCAGCCGGGAAAGGTTCCGGTCCTGCACACCCAGAAAGGCTTTCAGGGGAACGTCCCCCAGAGAGACACGGCTTCGCACCACGTTCTCCTTCACCTCCTCTCGTGGATGCACTCAAAAACAAGAAGGGGGGAAGCCCCCTTCCGGAAGCTTCCCCACCTTGCTGGAATTCCCTGAAGGCTCAATCTCTCGGGATGGTGAGCACCCATCCAGGATAGATGAGATCCGGGTCCTTGATCTTGTCCCGGTTGGCTTCATAGATTTTTGTCCACTTGTAGGGATCCCCGTAGATCCAGGAATACCCGGCGATTTTCCAGAGGTAGTCCCCGGGGATCACCTCAAACTCTTTCACCAGACCGTGAGGAATGGTGAGGACCCAGCCGGGATAGATCAGGTTGGGGTCTTTGATTTTGTCCCGGTTGGCGCGCCAGATCCGGGGCCACGCCTTGGGGTTGTTGTAGATGTAGCGCATCCCGGCGATCTTGTAGAGGTAGTCACCTTCCTGAACGGTGTATTCGGAGGGGTATTTGGCGATTTCGGCCTTCAGATCCTCAATCTCCTTGCGGGTGCTCTGGACGCAGGACTCGTATTCGGAAACCTGGGCCTGGAGTTCGTTCACCTGGGCCTCCAGCTCCGCGATCTCCGCGTTCACCTGTTCCAGTTTCTGCCGATATTCTGCGATCTGGGCCTGGGCCTCTTCTTCGGTGAGCTTTTTCTCCCCTTCCTGGGCCCAGCCCGCGACGGGCAGGAGCAGTGCAACGATCCAGAGATTTTTCATGGTCACCCTCCTCAGTATCCCTGTTCAAGGAGGTCCAGATAGGCTCTCAGGGAGTCGCGCTCGCTCTTCAGAGCTTCGCACTCTTCTTTCAGAGAGAGTTTGGCCTGCAGGGCTTCAAGCTGGGATTTGAGTTCATCGCGACGGGCGACGGCCTGCTCATAGGCCGCTTTGGCCTCTTCCAGCGCCGAAAGGGTTTCCTTTGACGCCCCCTTGGGGCCGCAGGCCGTTGCGGCAAGACCCGCAACCACCAGGCTCACCATGACAAGACGGCGTACCCGCATGGAAAATCCTCCTGTTTGTGTCCTGCGCAAGCGGCAATAAGTATACACACCGCCCCGGAACCTGTCAAGGACAGGGAAAAACGCGTCAGCACACGGAAACACGCCGGATGCGTTCCCTTTCTTCTGCGGCAAAAGCACCGCATCCATTCGCATTCCCGGAACGATTTCGGGACGATACACCGTCCGGAGAGGTCCTTCGTTTTCTCACCGGTTTTCCCCCTCCGATCAGGGTTCCCTCAACCCGATGCGGAAGATGTGGAGGGCGCCATGAGGGTCCATCGCAAACACCTTCCCCTCCGCAACGGCAATCTTCCGGGCAGTTTTCCTGTTAACCTCCACCTCCACAGGGTTTTCCGGGTCGGTGATGTCCAGCACCCGGAGGCCTGCGTGCCCAGCCGCAACAAACGCATGCCGTCCCACCACCGCCACATCCGTCACAGCGTGCAGGACACTGTACCGGACCACCTCCACAGGGTTTTCTGGATCCGACACGTCAACCACACGAAGGGTGTCCCCATCCGCCACATAGGCATGGGATCCCGAAACCGCCACCGCCCGGGCGTTTCTGCGGGCGCCCAGAAATCCCGCCTCCACGGGATTTTCCGGATCGGCCACGTCAATGATATGCAGGCCTGTTTCATAGACAGCCACAAAAGCGTGGGTTCCCTGGATGGCCACGTCCACCGCATGTCCGGGAAGGTCATATCCCCCCACGACCGCCGGCCTTGCGGGATTGGAAATGTCCACCACCCGAAGGCCTTTCAGATCTGCCGCGACATAGGCGTGAGGTCCCGAAATCGCAATCTCCCATCCCCCTCCTGGAAGGTCGCACCATCCCACCTCCACAGGATTGGCGGGGTCCGAAATGTCCACCACCCGGAACTTCCATATGTCCGCGACATAGGCAAGACTTTCCGAGAGTGTTGCGCTCATCACTCCGGGGGCCTCAAAGTCCCCCACCTTCACGGGGTTTGTCGGGTCGGTGATGTCCAGCACCCGGAAGCCTGCCGATCCCGCAGGGACAACGGCGTAATTTCCCCGCACCGCCACGCTCTGAATATTCCAGACGGTTCTGAAGAACGCCATGTCTGGGTTTGCCGGGTCAGAAACGTCCACAACAACAAGTTCGTGCCCATCCACCCCAAACACGAACCGGCCCGCTGGCGCCAGATCCGCCATCCAGGAACTCTGACGAGAAACGCCCACCTCCACGGGGTTTTGGGGCCTGGAAACGTCCAGCACGAAGAAACCGCGTCCGCCGATTGCATACAGCAAACGGCCCTCCACCGCCACCCGGTCAGTCCGGCCCCCATCAAAGAATCCCACCACCTGGGGGCGTGATGGGCTGGCCACGCGGAGCCCATAGAGCCCCTGTCCGGTCGCCACAAAAACGACGTCTCCCGAAACGGCGATGTCCGAGACAGATCCGGAATCCGGCGGTGTCCAGGAACCCACCTCCACCGGATGCACCGGGCTGGACACGTCCAGCACCCGCAGAGCCCACCCGTCGGCAACGAAAAGGTGCGATCCCGAGACCGCAATCCTTTCCGCAGATCCCGGGGTGTCATAGGTTCCCACCGGGACCGGGTGGGCTGGATCCCCTGTGAAAATCACGTATATCCCCCTATTCTGTCCAGCCACATACACGTGATTCCCCGAGACCGCCATGTCCACGACCGGTCCCGGAAGGTGAACCTGCCCCACCGGCATGGGCTTCCGGGGATCCGTCAGATCGTAGATTCGCAGGGCACCCCGGTAGCTCAGCACGAACAGCCTCCGGGTTGCCCTTTCATAGGCGAGCGCCATCACGGTGCTCTGCGCAAGTGCCGGAAGGGAGGCCACTTCCACCGGGTGTGCCGGATCCGAGAGATCCAGGATCCGCACGCCGTCCCCTGCCCCCTGAAACACCAGGTC
>WFYF01000334.1 GCA_015490255.1 Caldifarciminota bacterium | reverse complement strand
GGGATGTGGGGTGGGATGGGCGGCATCTATACCGCAGAGATGGACCGGCATGTTCCGGTCACACGAAGCGCCGATGGGTGTGCCGGCCGGACGGAATATGTCCGCTGGCGGGAGCGGCGGCAACCCGCCTTCGGGGAGGCGTGGGCACGCCTCTGGCTTCGTCCCCGTGCGCGGGTGAGTCCGGGTTTTTCCATGGGGCTGGGTGGAGCTGCCCTGTGGCGGAGCGCCTCGGCCCCGATTTCGGAAACCTTCTGGGAGATCGTCCCCACCAGCCGGTTCGGGCTCACCGTCCAGGTGCGGGATTCCCGGGGAGGCCTGGTCATGCTGGAGGGCGGGCTTCTCATCTACGGTCCCGGGTTGCCTCTCCCCGACACCCTTCTGCCCCCGGCGGTCCGGTTGATTCCCGGGATTCCCTGGATCCCCTACGCCACGGCCCTCATGCGCCTGCCCCTTCCGAACGGACGGATTCATCTGTATCCCATGTTTTTGCCCCCCGGATTCGGCGGGATCACCTGGAAGATGCAGCCGGGGACTTTCTATCTGTTTTTCGTGCCTCCCTTCTTCGGCGTGGAACAAGGGGACAACTCCCTGAACCGTCTCTGGCGCCGCGGTCTGCTGCTGGGCGGGGTGTCCGTTCAGCTCCGGTGAGTCCGGTCCTCAGGCCGGCAGCACTTCCAGGATCAGCCCCTTGAGATAATGGCTTTCGGGAAAGCCCAGGAGCACCGGATGGTCGGGGGCCTGCACAAGCCGTTTCAGGATACGGAACCGCCTGCCCGTCCGAACCGCCGCCTTTTCCAGGCTTTCAAGCAGGTGCTCTTCCTTGATCTGATAGGCGCAGCTGAAGGTGGCGAGCCACCCACCCGGGGCCAGCAGGCGCATGGCCTTTTCGTGCAGCCGGTCATAGCCCATCATCGCCCGGGGCACGGCCTTTTTCTCCTTGGCAAACGCCGGAGGATCCAGAATGATCCCGTCAAAGCGTTCCCGGGTGAGGAGAAACTGATCCAGCACGTCAAAGGCGTTTCCGGTGAAGGTGAGCACCGGGGCGTTTTCCATGTGGCGGGCCACGTTTTCCCGCAGATGTTCCAGGGCGGTCTCCGAGATGTCCACCGCATACACCTCCCGGGCCCCGCCCCGCAGGGCGTGGAGGGTGAACCCGCCGGTATAGGAAAACACGTCCAGAACCCGCCGGCCGTCAGAAAGGCGCTCAATTTCCAGATAGTTTTCCCGCTGGTCCAGGAAGAACCCGGTTTTCTGCCCCTCCCGGAAGTCAATGGTCCAGACAAACCCGTTGAGTTCAAAGGTGTGTACCTCCGGGAGGGTTCCGTGGTGCACCTCCTGGTGGGGGGCAAGCCCTTCTTTTTTCCGGGCAGCAGACTCGCTGTCCTCATAGATGAAGGCGGGGTCCAGCAGGTCCACCAGGGCGTCCACCACATCCCGGCGGCGCACCTCAAAGGCCCAGGCGTTGATCTGGAACACCACCCCCTCCCCATACCGATCCACGATCAGCCCCGGAAGGCCGTCGGATTCGCTGAAGACCAGGCGATAGGTTTCCGAACCGGGGAAGAGGCGTTCCCGGAAGGCCAGGGCCTGTTCCAGGCGGGCCTTGAGGGTCAGGAAGGTGAAGGGCTCTTCCTGATGGCTGTAAAGGCGGAGGGCGATGAAGCTTGTGGGGGCGTAAAAGGCGGAACCCACCGGTTTGCCCCGGGCGGTATAGACCGCCACCGCCTCTCCGGCTTCCACTTCCGGTCCCAGGAAGCTGGACCGGAAAATCCAGGGGTGGAGGGCATAAGCTTCAGGCCGCCCCTTCACCCGGACGCTGCGCATACCGTTTCCGCAGAGCCAGAAGCAGCAGCAGGGCCAGCACCACCCCGCCGCCCACCCCGAGGATCCACCGGGTGGCGTAGGGGGCCGCCGGCACCCCGCCCTTCGGACGGACATCCAGGGAGAGCTCGGCCACCGGCTTGACCGTGTATTCCATGAAGGTTCCCTGCGGGAAGGTCACCTCTCTGGCCTCCCCGAGGGCGCTGCTTTTCAGAGAGAAACCGGGCTGGGCATAGAGGGTTCCGCCGCTCAGAGCTCTGGGGAATTTGCGTTTCAGGGTGGTGGCGGTGTTTTCCTGCCAGACCCACTGAATCTGGACCACGGGCTGGTCCGGATTGAGATAGCCGGAAAACACCAGCGCCGAGTCTTTCATGTCCCATCCTGCCTGGGGAAGGACCTGGAGCACCTGGGCCCCCTCTGGAATGGGAAACACCAGGCCCTCCACCCGTCCGCGGATGGGCTCCACCAGCCGAACCTCCAGGGCCTCAATCATGAAATAGCCGGGGAGGGTGTCCCCCAGCACGTGGAACAGGCCCTGATAGGACAGGGCACCAATCCGGGCCTGACCGGTGTCATACACGGTGATCCGGATGGTGTCCAGACCGGGCAGCAGAGGATGGGCATAGAGTTCGCCGAGATATTCCGCAGCCACCAGGGTGGTGGAATCACCCTGAACGTCTGTGCGGACCATGCCCTTCCGGTCGGTTTTGAGAGTATCCAGGAACTGGGGCATGCCCTGAGGAGAAGGCTTGAGAACCATCACCCGCTGGTTGGAGACGGGCTGGTTGGTGGTGCCGTTCTGAACCACCACCACGACGGCGGGAAGGATCCACCACATGACAACCTCCTTGCAAGGGTTTTTAAAAACAAAACGTGCGCCGCCCAGGACTCGAACCTGGAACCCGCGGATTAAGAATCCGCTGCTCTGCCAGTTGAGCTAGCGGCGCACGTGATGGGCATATTATACAGTCCTTCGCGCGAAACCTTCAAGATGGCGCCTTGCCTCATCAAAAATCTGCACGAAATAACACCCCGCGGCGTTTCCTTAAGGAAACGCCGCGGGGACCCCGAACCGGGGCCCCCGATAGATTTTGAAGAAATCTATCGGGGAATGCCCTCCTCCGAGACGCCGGCAAAACCATCACCCTGCAAACCGCTTTCTGGAGAGAGGGCAATTCCCTCGCTTACGGCCATCTTGACAGGTCCAGACCGCGTCCGTATACTTCCCGCGGGAGGAGAAACCGCCATGTGCACCTGGCAAAACGTAAACAGGTGTTTCCTTCCGGTCTCTATTCAGGGACATTCTCCCATGTGTTCATCCCCACGGGGGTGGGGTGTGCAC
>WFYF01000333.1 GCA_015490255.1 Caldifarciminota bacterium | reverse complement strand
CGGAGCACCCGGGCATGGCGATGAAGGACTTCCCGTGGAGGGATGGGGAGGGGATCCGGGGCGGCCAGGGACAGGGGTTTCCCGCAATACAGGCAAAACCGCACGGGGGGAAAACCCCGTCGGGGAAGTTCCAGCGCACTGCCGCAGTGGACGCAGGAGAGGTCCTTCCGCCGCCGGTGACCTATCGTTGCCGCGAGGGCAGCAGCGAAGAGAGCGATCTTGGCGAAATGCCGGCCCGGGGAAAAGACATCAGCCACGCCAGCAAGCAGCAACAGGGGAATCACCAGCCTGTGCACCCAGGCCTGCCGGCGAAGGTTCTGGAGATCTTCCTCAAACCTGCGGATGGCCTTCCACCGGTCGGGTGGGAAGTCTGCACCCCTCACGACCAACAGTATACACTTCCCGCGCCCCACGGTCAAGGCGGGGCGTTCAAACTGAAGTTCGGAAAGGACTTCGGACATTTCTCCCTCCCACCAGGGGAGGGGAGAAGATCTGCCCCAACCAGTTCCCGAAGGGAGTAGGTTGGGGACCCCGTTAGTCCACCCCGTCATTTTGGGCAAAATTTTTGCTTTCGGGATCCCCATGCAGTTATCTTAAGAAAACCGCATGGGGGCAGGGGTGGTGGGACCGAACTCATGTCGGGAGATCCGCGTGTCAGAGGACTTGACATATCCCGGTCCCGTCCGTAAACTTAACGACACATAAGTTTAGTTATTTGTAAAGGGAGATGGGGTTTGTTACGATGGCGTTTCTGTGAAAAGCGAAAGCGATTTCGGAAATGGCTGCGTCAACTGTATCGGATGGATCCAGAGAGCTACGTCAAGATCGGGGTTCTTTTAAAAATGCTCAGGCGGTGGGATGATCCCGGAAGCCTGGAAATCCAGTATTTGCGCGGGAAAAAGCATATCCGGAAAATCCGGGGTTGTGATTGTGATGTCTGGGAACTTCGTTATTTGCAGAGAGGCAGAAACCCCAGAATCTTTTTCTGCAAACCCAAAAACACAGATGATCTCTGTATTCTGGGCGTTGTGGAGCACAAAGACAAACGGCGGTTGCCTACCAGTGTCATCGATGAGTATTGCAGGGGTTGCAAAAAACATTGTTCATGAGGAGGGAAACCATGGCAGGAAAGAGAGCAAAAGATAAACTGCCCCTCACGCAGCGCCAGAATGTCTGGCGTTTCGTCTTCCGGGTCAACATGGCTGTGGATGAATTGATTGCACATTCCGGTCTTTCCAAAAAGGAACTTGCCGACCTTCTCGGCGTCAGCCCTGCACGAATCTCTCACCTTTCCGATCTGGAGCGGGATCACAGGATCTCCACGCTTGCAAAAATTCTGGAGGCGCTGGGCGTGGAATACGAGTTGCGGCTCAAACTGAACAACAAACAGATCTGTATCTCGCCCCGGGAGAAAGACACCCTCCGTAGCGTTACCGTTCCTCGGTCTCCAATGTTTCCTGCATCCGCCATGAAGATTTTCCCTTCGGGAAAATTCCCAGGATATGACGATCCGGCGCGGGAGGTCAGTCGTGTCGCGTAGGTCCCTCATGCCCGATCCCCGCATTTGGCAGACGTTCGTGAGTGGCCTCACGCTGGAGGGTGTGGTGCTGTTTGAGGTGCGGGCGAAACGCGCGCCTGAGTTTCCGGAAACTCCTTTGCTGAAACCTCTGGAGCTCCAGCGTGAAGCTTTTCAGGTTCGGTATACCCGGGAGAATCAGCGCCTTCTTTCGGAAGAGCGCCTTTCGGTTCGGATCCGCGCCCGCGGGGTCCGGAACCCCCTTGTCCGCATCACCCTTCACGCAGGCGTGCTTTTCGGGGTGCAAACCCCCTATGAGCCCGATTTTGAAGATCTCTTCCTCCAGAACGTCCACACGCCCATTCTCTGGCCCTATGTTCGCAAATGGGTGCAGGACATCACGCAGGACATGGGCCTGGGCGACGGCATCCTGCTCCCGCTGATCGTGGTGGGAGGGGAGGAAGAAGACGGCGATTCCTCCTAAGCTTCCCCTGAAACTTGAGAGGAGTACCACACCCCGCTGGTCCGGTCAGCAACACTGCGTTATCGCTGTCACGGGAAGACCGGATACCAGGTTCACACGGACTATCCGGCCTCTTCCAAAATGGGAAAAGCCGGATCCCTCTGCACTTCATCTTCGGGCGGAAGGATCGTGCAAATCGGAGACACAGAAAAACTTTCCCCCACCTTGACGGTTAGGGAAGCGTCGTGTACAATGCCCATCCGATGATCCGGATGGCTGAACACGGTCCGGTGCGGGTGGTGACTTTCGCCCGTCCCGAGGCCCGGAACCCCCTGAGCCGCGCCGTGCTGGCCCAGCTCCTGGAGATCCTCCGGGAGATGGAGGTCTCCGCCCGGTGGCGGGGGCTTGTGATCACCGGAAGCGGCGGGGTCTTCGCCTCCGGGGCCGATCTTGCGGAACTCGCAGGGTTCACCCCGGAGGATGCGGCGGCCTATGCCCGTCTCGGGGCGCGGGTCCTTTCCGCGCTGATCCATACCCCCTTCCCGGTAGTGGCCTGCGTGAACGGCCCGGCGGTGGGCGGAGCCCTGGAACTCGCCCTGGCTGCCCACATCCGCCTGGCCACCCCGGAGAGCTTCATCCAGCATCCGGCCCTGCGGCTGGGCCTCCTGCCCGCCTGGATGGGCGCCCGGCTCTGGATGCAGAACGTGATGGGCCGGCGCTACCGGCATCTGCTTTTCACCGGCGCGCGGATCACCGCAGAGGAGGCCCTGCAGTTAGGGGTGTTCCACGAACTCCATCCCGAGCCCCGGCTCCTTCCGCGGGCCCTGGAGATCCTGAACCATCCCCGGAGATAACATGCGGACCCGCCTGATGCGCCGGCTTCCCGACGACCTGACCCGCCAGGCCGGGGAAGTGTTCTTACGGTGGCTGGAGGAGACCTGGGAACAGGACACCCGCCGGGTGGTGGCCCTGTTCGGGGAAGGGCGTTACCGCCTCGCGGGAATCCTGGCCGGCACGGTGGCCTATCGCAACGCCCGGAAAACCCGCCGGAGCCAGACCTGCGTGTATCTCGCCGACACTTTCTCCACCCCCTTCCAGGTTTTCCGGAAAACCTTCTATCGCCAGCTGCCCGCCCCTCATCACAAGGCCCGGACCTTCCTCCGGGAAGTGGTGTGGGAGCGGGCCTGGACCCGCCTGGGCACCACCAACGAAATCCTGGTGCTGGATTTTTCTCAATCTCTCTGGCCCAACCGGCTGGGGATGATCGTGGAGACCCTCCGGGGGCGGGGATTTGTTTTCCTCCTGTTCCCCCGAAAGGACGAGTGGCTTTCCCGGGTGCTCAGGAACCATGAATATGTGACCAGCCATCCCCACCGTCCCGGGGACACCCCCCGGGTGTTTGAGCGCTTTTTCCTGAAACGCCTGGAATCGCCCGGCGTGATGGAGATCCACCTGGAGGAAGGATGGTTTGCCTATGAAGACCCGGAACCCCCGCCGCCCCGTCCCCCGCTGGACCATCCCCTGGCCGCCACCCCCGACCAGGCGGAGGCGCTGGAAGCGCTCCTTGCCTTTCTGGAAGACGATGTGCGGCACGCGCTTTTGCTCGCGGACCGGGGGAGGGGGAAAAGTTATGTGCTGGGACTGGCCTTCGGCCTTGCCGGAGCCCGCAGGAACCTCCAGGTGGGGGTGGTGATCCCCAACGAGGAGGGCCTGACCAGTTTGATGGCCGGTCTCTCCCGCGCCTCCCGTCACGCCGGAATCCCCTTTCACCGGGGGGAGAAGCGGTTTGAAGCCGGGTCCCTGCGGGGCTGGATCCGCACGCCCGCGGAGGCCCTTCCCCCGGGTCTGGACCTGCTGGTGGTGGACGAGGCGGCGGGCATCCCTCTGCCCCATCTGGAGCGCCTCGCCCGTATGGCGCCCCGCACCGTGTTCGCCACCACCGTCCACGGGTATGAGGGCACGGGCCGGGGGTTTTCTCTGCGGTTCCGAAAGTTTCTGGAAAGGGAGGGGGCCCGGGTGGTGGAACTGGCCACGCCCATCCGGTATGCGCCGGGCGATCCGGTGGAGGCGTGGCTCTACCGGACCCTTCTCCTGGATGCGGAACCCGAGCCTCTGGAGGAAACCGGTCCCCGGGAGGTGGGGCAACTGGACCGGGAGGCCCTGTTTCTGAACCCCCGGGAAGAGCGGACGCTTCGCAGTTTCGTGGGAATCTATGTCCACGCCCACTACCGGAACGAACCCAACGATCTGCTGCTTCTGGCCGATGCCCCCCATGTGGAAGCCTGGGCCCTGCGGGT
>WFYF01000332.1 GCA_015490255.1 Caldifarciminota bacterium | reverse complement strand
GGCCTGATGTTCGGGTTCGCGGTGGATGAGACTCCCGAACTCATGCCCCTGCCCATCGTCCTGGCCCATCAGCTGGTGCGCCGCCTTTCTGAAGTGCGCCGGCAGGGGATTCTGCCCTATCTCCGTCCGGACGGCAAGTCCCAGGTTACCGTGGAATATGTGGACGGGGTCCCCGCCCGGGTGGAGGCGGTGGTGCTCTCGGCCCAGCACGACCCGGACGTGGCCATGGACGACCTCCGGCAGGATCTCCTGGAAGAGGTGATCAAGAAGGTGATCCCTTCTTCCATGCTGGACGACGAAACCCGGTATCATATCAATCCCACGGGTCGTTTTGTGATCGGGGGACCGGTGGCGGACACCGGTCTCACCGGTCGGAAGGTGATGATTGACACCTACGGCGGCTATGCCCGCCACGGAGGCGGCGCCTTCTCCGGCAAGGATCCCACCAAGGTGGACCGCTCGGCGGCCTATATGGCCCGGTATATTGCCAAGAACCTGGTGAAGGCCGGGGTGGCGAAGAAGGTGGAGGTGCAGCTTGCCTATGCCATCGGTGTGGCCCAGCCCGTGGCCATATACGTGGACACCTTCGGAACCTCCGAAATCCCGGAAGAGGAAATTGTGAAGGCCATACGGAAACGGTTTGACCTCTCTCCCAAAGGGATCATCCGGGAGCTGGACCTTCTACGGCCGGTATATCGGAAAACCGCAGCGTATGGCCACTTCGGCCGGGAAGAGGAAGGGTTTACCTGGGAACGGACAGACGTCGCAAAGGATTTTGAGGAGCTTCTCTCATGAGCGGGGTGCACACCCACAACGTGGCGGATCTCTCCCTGGCGCCGGAGGGGAAGAAAAAGATTCTCTGGGCCGGAGAGCACATGCCGGTGCTCCAGCGTTTGCGGGAGAAATACCGGGAGACCCGGCCTCTCGCGGGCATCCGGATCGCCGCCTGCCTTCATGTGACACCAGAAACCGCCAACCTGATGATCGCCCTGAAAGAGGCGGGTGCAGAGGTGCGCCTTTCCGCGTCCAACCCCCTTTCCACCAAAGACGATGTGGCGGCTTCCCTCGTGGCAGACTTCGGCGTTCCGGTGTTTGCCCGCCACGGGGAGTCCCGGGAAGAATATTATGAGAACCTCCGGAGTGTGCTGGAGTTTCGCCCCCACATCACCCTGGACGACGGCGGGGATCTCACCGTGTTCGCCCACACCGAAGGGAAAGCGTATGCAAACGAGATCCTGGGCGGCACGGAGGAGACCACCACGGGGGTGATCCGATTCCGGGCGATGGAAAAGGCAGGCACCCTGCAATATCCCATCGTGGCGGTGAACGACTCCCTCACCAAGCACCTGTTTGACAACCGGTACGGCACGGGGCAGTCCACCGTTGATGGAATTCTCCGGGCCACCAACCTGCTTCTGGCGGGATCGGTGGTGGTGGTGTGCGGCTATGGCTGGTGCGGACGGGGTGTGGCCCTCCGGGCCCGGGGCATGGGGGCCCGGGTGATCGTAACCGAAGTGGATCCCGTGCGGGCCCTGGAGGCGGTGATGGACGGGTTTGAGGTCATGCCCGTGGAGGAGGCCGCCCGGAAGGGGGACGTTTTCGTGACGGTGACCGGGAACAAGCACGTTCTGGACAGACCTGCGTTTGAAAACCTGAAGCACGGGGCCATTCTGGCCAACGCGGGTCACTTCAACGTGGAGATCAACCTGGAGGCCCTGGAGGCCATGGCTGTCCGGGTGGAGCGAGGGGTTCGTCCCTTTGTGGACGCCTATCATCTCCGGGATGGTCGGGTGGTCTATGTGCTGGGTGAGGGGCGGCTGGTGAACCTGGTGGCGGCGGAAGGCCATCCGCCCACCGTGATGGATATGAGCTTTGCCAATCAGTTTATGGCGGCGCTGTATCTTGTGGAAAAAGGCAAAACCCTGGAGGCAAGGGTCTATACCCTCCCCCGCGAGATTGACGACGCGGTGGCCCGGGAGAAACTGGCCTCCATGGGGGTGCGCATTGACACCCTGACGGATGAGCAGCGCCGCTATCTTGAGTCCTGGGAAGAGGGGACATAGGGGGTGATACGGTGAGCGAACATCGAACCCTCAAGGCACAGCATCCCGAGGTCTTCACCACGGTGGAGGAGGCGCTGGACACCATCCGGAAAGGGGGTATGGTGATCGTGGTGGACGACGAAGACCGGGAAAACGAAGGCGACCTGATCATGGCCGCCGAGAAGGTGACCCCCGAGGCCATTAACTTCATGGCCGTACACGGGCGGGGACTCATCTGCCTGTCCCTCACCGAAGACCGCTTCAAATATCTCCGCCTGGAGATCCCTGTGGAGAAAAGCCATCCCGATGACACGAACTTCGGTCTCACCGTGGACGCGGCCCACGGGATCACCACGGGCTCGTCAGCCCATGATCGGGCCCGCACTATCCGGATTGCGGTGGATCCCCACGCCCGGCCGGAGGACCTCAACCGCCCGGGTCACGTGTTCACCCTCCGGGCCATGCCGGGCGGGGTGCTGGACCGGCCGGGACACACCGAGGCCTCGGTGGACCTGGCCCGCCTGGCCGGCCTGTATCCTGCGGGGGTGCTGTGCGAGGTGCTAAACGAGGACGGGTCCATGGCCCGCCTCCCGGATCTCATCCGGTTTGCCAAAAAACACGGCCTGAAAATCCTGACCATCAAGGATCTCGTGGAATATCGCCTCCGGAACGAAGGTCTGGTGGTTCGGGAAGCGGAGGCCAGCCTTCCGACGCGTTATGGGCTTTTCCGGGTGATCGCCTATGAGGACCGGTTTTCCCGGGCGGTGCATCTGGCCCTGGTGAAGGGGGATGTGGGGGGCGAGGAGCCCGTTCTGGTCCGTATCCATTCGGAATGTGTGACCGGAGACCTGCTGGGATCCCTCCGGTGCGACTGCGGGGATCAGATGGAGGATGCCCTCCGGACCATCAACGAGGTCGGCAGAGGCGTGTTCCTCTATCTCCGTCAGGAGGGAAGAGGCATCGGGCTCCTGGACAAGATCCGGGCCTATCGCCTCCAGGACAACGGCCTGGACACGGTGGAGGCCAACGAGGCGCTGGGACATCCCCCGGACGCCCGGGACTATGTGGCGGCTTTCCATATGCTCCGGGACCTGGGGGTGCAAAAAGTGCGCCTGATGACGAACAACCCCCACAAGGTGGCTCGCCTGCAGGAGCTCGGGGTGGAGGTGGTGGAACGGGTCCCCCTTCCAGTCCGGGTCCGGGAGGAGAATTTCCGGTATCTTCTGGCGAAACGGGACAAGCTTGGCCATCTGCTGGACGGACTGGAAGAGGCCCTCCACCGGGAGACGGCGGAATGAGCAAAATCGCGGTGGTGTATACCCGGTATCACGAGCGGGTGGTGAGCGCCCTGCTGGACGGCGCGCTGGAGGTCTATTACGAAGCCGGCGGTGATCCGGACGACGTGATTCTGGTGGAGGTCCCCGGGGCCTTTGAGATTCCCTATGCGGCCAGTGCCCTGGCCTATGAGGATGGGGTGCGGGGTGTGGTGGTGCTGGGCTGTGTGATGAAGGGCGAGACGGATCATCACCTCCATCTCGCTTCCAGCGTGTTTCACGCTCTTGCGGACCTCAACGTGTGGGGGCCGGTGCCCGTGACCCAGGCCATCCTCACCGTGGACACCCTGGAGCAGGCCCTCCAGCGTTCCGGGGGCAAGTTCGGGAACAAGGGTCGGGAAGCCATGGAAGCGCTGCTTTCCATGCTGGATCTCTTCGCCCAGGAAGAGGAACCCGAGGAAGAGGATCATGCCGAAGATTGAAGAAGTCCGGGATCTGCTTTTGCGCATTGAAGTTCCTCCCAGCAACACGCCCCTTCTGAAGAGCGGGTGGGTCCGGGACCTGGCCGTGGAAAAGGACCGGATCTCTTTTGCCCTGGCCATCCCCCCTGAGCTCGCTTCCCTTAAAGAGGAGATCCGGAGTCAGGTGGAGGC
>WFYF01000331.1 GCA_015490255.1 Caldifarciminota bacterium | reverse complement strand
GGATCTGGGACTTCTCCTTCTTGGAGGCTTTCCGGTATCTTTCGGCAAGCTGGCGAGAGATCTTTTTCCGGGTCATGAGATCCAGCTCCTTGTTGGGCATGGTATCCTCCCTCCTGGTTTCGTGAACCTGTCAGGAGGGAGGGTACAGGATATTTCGTGTAGATTTTTTCGTGAGGCACGCAGTTCATTTCGTGTAGATTTTTGATGAGGCAAGGCGGAGGTTTGACAGGCCTGTGAGGGGCGGCTATAATATCGCCGAACGGGACCCCCTGAACCGGATTGAGGAGCGTGCCATGGGACTCAAGAACGACCGATGGATCCGGGAGTATGCCCTGAAGCACCGCATGATTGAGCCCTTTGAAGAGCGGCTGGTGCGCAAAGGGCGGATTTCCTACGGCCTCTCCTCCTATGGCTATGACATCCGCGTGGCTGACGAGTTCAAGATTTTCCAGCCTGAGTTTTCGGTGCGGATGCTTTCCGACTCCGAGAAGGGCTACATTGCGGCTCTGGTGGACCTTTATGGAGAGATCGCGCCGGACCCTCCTTTGCTCCGTCTGCGCCTGCCCTCGGAGGAACTCCTGAAGCGAATCCGCACCCTCCTGGGAGGGGGCGAGGTGCACGGGAACGTGTTCATCCTCCAGCGACCGGGAGACCTTGCCATGCTCCTTTCCCAGATCCTTCCTTTCCTGTTCGCCCAGAAGGAGCGAGCCGCTCAGCTTCTGGAACGCCTCCCCACCCGCTCCCTCGTGGTGGACCCCAAGGCTTTTGACACCTCCACCTTCGTGGACGTGCGCGGGGAAGAGTGCATCATTCCGCCCAACTCCTTCGCCCTGGCCCGAAGCGTGGAGTATTTCCGGATCCCCCGCAGCGTTTTCGGCCTGGTGGTGGGCAAATCCACCTATGCCCGCTGCGGCATCATCGTGAACATCACACCCTTGGAACCGGAGTGGGAAGGGTATCTCACCATTGAAATCTCCAACACCACGCCCCTGCCCGCCAAGATCTATGCGGGTGAGGGCATCGCCCAGCTCGTGTTCTTTGAAGCCGATGAAGCATGTGAAGTTTCCTATGCCGATCGCAAAGGCAAATATCAGAAACAGATCGGGGTGACCCTGCCCCGTGTGGAATCGTGAGGAGGTTGCCATGAGCAAAAAGAACAATCCGGAACTCAAAGAGCGCCTCAAAGCCCTGGAGGCCGCCATCAAGCAGATCCAGAAGTCCCACGGTGAGGGGACCATCATGCGCCTGGGAGAAATGGTGGGGAAAAAGGTGGACGTGATCCCCACCGGCTCCCTTTCCCTGGACATCGCCCTCGGCATCGGAGGCTATCCCCGGGGACGCATCGTGGAGATCTATGGGGCGGAGGCCTCCGGGAAAACCACCGTGGCGCTGCATGCCATTGCGGAAGCCCAGAAACAGGGCGGGATCGCTGCCTTTGTTGATGCGGAACACGCCCTGGACCCCGCCTATGCCGCCCGTCTGGGTGTGGATCTGGACAGCCTCTACATCTCCCAGCCGGACACCGGCGAACAGGCCCTGGACATCGTGGAGAAACTGGTCTCCAGCGGGGCGGTGGATCTGGTGGTGGTGGACTCGGTGGCCGCTCTGGTGCCCCGGGCCGAAATTGAGGGCACCATTGACGATCAGGGCGTGGGGGTGCAGGCCCGTCTGATGTCCCGGGCCATCCGCCGGCTCACCGGCGTGGTCTCCCGTTCCAACGCCATCGTGATCTTCATCAACCAGATCCGCCACAAAATCCAGGCCTACGGCAACCCGGAGACCACCCCCGGCGGTCTGGCCCTGAAATTCGCCGCCAGCGTCCGGATCTCCGTCCACGCCCGCTCCAGCCCCATCAAGGACAAAGGCGAGGCGGTGGGGATTGAGGTGACGGCCAGGGTGGTGAAGAACAAGCTGGCCCCGCCTTACCGGGTGGCCCGGTTTGACATCCTGTATGGCCAGGGAATCTCCCGTCTGGGGGAACTCGTGGACCTTGGCGTGGAATACGGCGTGATCCGCAAAAGCGGTTCCTGGTTTTCCTATAAGGACAAACAGCTCGGTCAGGGTCGGGACAACGTCCGTCAGCTTCTTGCCGAAAACCCGGAACTTGCCGCCGAAATTGAACGCGAAATCCGGAAAAAAGCCGGCCTGCTTGAGGAAGAGGAAGCCCCTTCCTCCTGACGCGTGAGGGACGTCGCCGCCGCCCTCCTCTCTTTCTGGGCCCGCCGGGCAGAGGAGGAGGGCGAGGTGTGGATCTGGGCCCCGTGGGAGGAGGTTCTCCAGGAAGCGAAAGAAAGGTTCAGGGATCGTGCCCGCGTCCTTCCCCTTTCCCGGCCCCGGCGCTCCGCCTCCGGCAACGTTGTGCGCGCCTGGTGGGTCCCCTGGGAAGGCCCCCGCATCCATCACCCCGTTCCCACGGCCGGGGATACGCCCGACCTTCCTGAACCGAAAGCGGTCTGGACCGCCCTCCCCGAACGGGTTCAGGGGCGCCTCCCCCTCCGGGAGATCCGCTGGCCTGCGGAACGATCCGAAGATCTCTATGCCCTGGTGGTTCTTCTGCGGGATCACCTTCCCCGCCCGCTGGTCGCCGGATGGCTTGCCCGCTATGCCTCCCATCCGGATCGGTTTGAGGCCGAGGTCCGGGAATATCTGGAGCGCTTCTTCCGGGACCCCCACCACCTCCGGGCCCTGAAGGAGCGGTTTCCCCGTTCTTTTCAGGTGACCCGCACAGGCTGGATCTGGGAGGTTCCGGACGTTCCCCGGTATCTCCGGCAGGTGGAGCGCTATCCCCCGCAGGTGGTGGTGGACGTGGCTTGCCTCCCCGAGC
>WFYF01000330.1 GCA_015490255.1 Caldifarciminota bacterium | reverse complement strand
GGATCTGGGACTTCTCCTTCTTGGAGGCTTTCCGGTATCTTTCGGCAAGCTGGCGAGAGATCTTTTTCCGGGTCATGAGATCCAGCTCCTTGTTGGGCATGGTATCCTCCCTCCTGGTTTCGTGAACCTGTCAGGAGGGAGGGTACAGGATCTTTCGTGTAGATTTTTTCGTGAGGCACGCAGTTCATTTCGTGTAGATTTTTGATGAGGCAAGGCGGTTTCTTGACGCACCCTGCGACGCCCCATAGAATAAGCCTGCCATGCATGTTCTGGGGATTGAGACGTCCTGTGACGAGACGTCGGTGGCGGTGTGGTCGCCGGAAACCGGATTGCGTTCCATGCGGGTCCTTTCCCAGATGACCCACCGCGCCTATGGCGGTGTGGTCCCCGAAATCGCCGCCCGGGAACACGTGAACGTGATTGAACTCATGACCCGGGAGGTGCTGGAAGAGGCGGACATCACCCCCGGGGAGATCGCCCTGGTGGCAGCCACCCGGGGACCGGGACTCATCGGCGCCCTGCTGGTGGGCCACACCTTCGGCAAATCCCTTGCTGGACTTCTCGGAAAGCCCTTCATCGGCGTGCACCATCTGGAGGGGCACCTCTATTCCCCCCTCCTCACCCGTTCGGATCTCGCCCCGCCCTTCCTGGGTCTTCTGGTTTCGGGGGGCCACACGGAACTCCTCCTGGTTCGGGACTGGTTCACCTATACCCTGCTGGGTCATACCCTGGACGACGCGGTTGGGGAAGCGTTTGACAAGGTGGCCAAACTTCTGGGTCTGCCCTATCCCGGTGGGCCCGAAATAGACCGGATCAGCCGGGGGGTGGATCCCGGCGATCTTCGCTTTCCCGTTCCCCGGACGCCCCCTTTCCACTTCAGTTTCAGCGGGCTGAAAACCGCGGTCCGGTATCACGTGGAACGCCTGACCCCCGAGGCCCTGGAAGCCGCGCGTCCCCGCATCGCGGCGGCCTTTCAGGAGGCGGCGGTGGAGCAGCTCATGGACCGTCTGCGGGCTGCCCACCGGGATTACCCCACTCCGCGGGTGGTGGTGGCCGGCGGCGTGGCCCTCAACACCCGGCTCCGGGAGAAACTGGCCCGGTGGGGGGAGGAAAACGGCGTGGAAATTTTTCTGCCGGAACCCCGGTTCTGCGCCGACAATGCGGCCATGATTGCCCTGGCGGGGTGGCTTCGTTTCTCCCGTCGCGGGGAGACTTCCCTCCTTTCGGAAACCGCCAGGCCTTCCTGGCCTCTTCCCTATGAGGAGGTGAACCATGGAGCTTTTCCGGCTGCTTAAGACCCAGGACCCCGAGGTGTTCGGAAGCATCCGGCGGGAATTTGAGCGCCAGCACGGAACCCTGGAAATGATCGCCTCGGAGAACTTCGCCTCTCCGGCGGTCCTGGCCGCCATGGCCCAGGCGATGAACAACAAATACGCCGAGGGCTATCCCGGACGCCGCTATTACGGAGGGTGCGCCTTTGTGGACGAGGTGGAAAATCTGGCCCGGGAGCGTCTGAAAACCCTGTTTGGCGCGGAGCACGCCAACGTGCAGCCCCACTCCGGCACCCAGGCCAACATGGCGGTGTATTACGGGGTGATGCAGCCCGGCGAAACCATCCTGGCCATGCACCTTTCCCACGGCGGGCACCTCTCCCACGGAAGCCCGGTATCCTTTGCCGGAACGCAATATCAGGTGGTCTATTACACGGTCAATCCCCGGACCGAGCGCATTGACCTGGACCAGGTGCGGGATCTGGCCCGCAAGCACCGCCCGAAGGTGATCGTGACGGGATACTCCGCCTATCCCCGGACCATCCCCTTTGAGGGGTTCCGGGAGATCGCGGACGAGGTGGGGGCCTATCTTGTGGCCGACATCGCCCACATCGCCGGCCTGGTGGCCGCCGGGGTGCATCCCTCGCCGGTGGGGATTGCCCACTTCGTGACGGGCACCACCCACAAAACCCTTCGGGGGCCCCGCGGGGGGTTCATCCTTTCCGGCAAGGATCTTGCGAAAGTGGTGGACAAGGCGGTCTTTCCCGGCATCCAGGGCGGACCGTTCATGCACGTGATCGCCGCCAAGGCGGTGGCCTTTGGCGAAGCCCTGAAGCCGGAATTTCGGGCCTATGCCCGGCAGATCGTCCAGAACGCCCGGACCCTGGCGGAGGTGCTGATGGAGGAGGGGCTGCGCCTGGTGAGCGGTGGCACGGACAACCACCTGATGCTGGTGGATCTCCGGCCCCTCGGCCTCACCGGAAAGGCGGCAGAAAAACTTCTGGAAGAGGCGGGCATTACGGTAAACAAGAACACCATCCCCTTTGATCCGGAAAAACCCACGGTCACGAGCGGCATCCGCATCGGAACGCCGGCGCTGACCACCCGGGGCATGAAAGAGCCGGAGATGCGCCGGATCGGAGAGTGGATCGCGGCCATTCTGAAAAATCCGGAGGACGAAGGCCTTCGTGCCCGCGTCCGGAAAGAGGTGCGGGCGCTGGTGGAGGCCTTCCCCCTCTATCCCGAATTGAGGAAAACCCTTGCGGAGGCTTAGACGCGTCCTGCGGCGAATCCGCTGGGGGTGGCTCCTGCTCCTGCGGAACGCGGACCGTGCGGTCCGCTGGGAAACCCCCCGGGAAGGGGCGGAGGGTTTGCTCTGGGGAGTGCTGGGGCTGACCCTGTTTTTCCTCCCCTGGACGGTGCTGATCGCCTGGATCGGGGCCGCTCCCCTCCGGTTCTGGCTCCTCGCCCTCCTGCCTCTCTGGGGAGGAGCCAGCATCCTGTGGTTGCTCACGCGTTTTCTGGACCTCCGCCCGGGGACCTTCCACCTCCTGGAAACCGCCCTGGGGATCCTTCACATTTCCCTCCTGCTCTGGTACGCGCCGCCGGGGGTTCCCACTCTGTGGTTCGGGGCCTTTCTCCTCTATGCCCTGCTTCTGATCGCTTCCCAGTCCGAACCCCAGGCCAAACCCTATTTCCTTCTGTTTTCTCTCCTGTTCCTGGCTCCCCAGTTTTTCCTTCAGGGCCTGCTGGCCGGTGATGTCCGAAGTGCCGTGCTTCAGCTCTTCCTGTTCAGCTTTGGTTTGCTGGCCGCAGGGCTGGTCTATGCCTTTCACACCCAGCGGCTCCGGGAACGCCTGGAGACCACCCTGGTCCTTCTTGCGGATCTCCAGCGTCTCTGGCGCCAGCGGGACTTTGCGCTGAGCATCCAGCGTCTTCTGGAATATGCCCTTACCTTCTTCTCCCTTCCTGCCGCTGCTGCGGTGATAGAAAATCTCGCCACCGGCGAGCAGCGCCGCGTGGCCCTGGCCATGCGGGACAGCCGTCTCCCCGCCAAAGTGGGGGAGGAG
>WFYF01000329.1 GCA_015490255.1 Caldifarciminota bacterium | reverse complement strand
TGTCGGGAAAGATCCGGATCCACAGCTTGCCGCCCTTCTTCACCGTCCGCTGGATGGTCACACGGGCCGCCTCAATCTGCCGGGCGGTGATCCAGGCCGCCTCCAGGGACTTCAGGCCATAGTCACCATAAACCAGTTTGAAGCCCCGTTTGGCCTTGCCCCGCATCCGGCCCCGCTGCTGCTTGCGATATTTGGTTCGCTTCGGCATCAACAGCATGATGAAACTCCTTTCTTATTCCTCACCGAAGGTGGGGCGTTCCAGGACCTCGCCCTTGTTGATCCACACCTTTACGCCGATGGTTCCGTATTTCGTGAGCGCCACCGCAAAACCGTAGTCAATGTCCACTCGCATGGTCTGGAGGGGCACCCGACCGCGGATGTATCCCTCCTTCCGGGCGATTTCCGCCCCGCCGAGGCGGCCCTTGCACTGGACACGGATGCCTTCCACCCCCATCCGCATGGCCATCTCCACCGCCCGTTTCATCGCCCGCCGGTGGGACACCCGCTGCTCAATCCGCTCCGCGATGTTCTGGGCCACCAGCTGGGCGTCCACCTCGGGCACCCGGACCTCCCGCACGTTCACCCGAACTTCCTGCCCCGGAAGAAGCTGCTGAAGTTTCTTTCGGAAAGCGTCCACGGTGGCCCCTTTCCGGCCGATCACGATGCTGGGCCGCGCCACATACAGGTTCACGCTCACCTTGTTGCCCGCCCGGTCAATCACCACCCGGGAGATCCCTGCCCGCCTGAACTCCTTCTCCACCAGTTTCCGGATCTCCAGATCTTCCTTCACCTTCCGGGCATACTGCTTCCCCTGGGCATACCAGTGGGCGTTCCAGTCCTTGATAAAGCCCAGCCGAAAACCGATGGGATGCACTTTCTGACCCATCAGACTTCCTCCTTCGGTTCCACCTCAATCAGGACGTGGGCCCGGCGCTTGCGGATGAGCACCGCCCGGCCCCGCCATGCGGGACGGATCCGCTTGAGGGTGATTCCCTTGTCCACCTTGGCGGTGCGGATCACCAGGTCGTCGTGGTCCACCGCAAGCTCCCCGGCCCGACGCGCCTTGTCCTCATAGGAGGCCACCGCCGAACGCAGCACCCGCAGGAGCAACGGCCCAAACTTCCGCTTCCGGTTGAACTTCAGGATGGCCTCGGCCTCCGTCACGCTCTTGCCCCGGATGAGGTCCAGCACGGGTTTGAGTTTCTTGGGCGAGGCTTTCAGATTCCGGATATAGGCCCGTCCTGTCACGGTTGTCCTCCTTCAGCGCACTTTCACCTTGGCCGCTTTCTGGGAACCTTTGTGTCCGTGGAAGGTTCGGGTGGGTGCGAACTCGCCGAGCTTGTGGCCGACCATCTGAGCGGTGATGTATACGGGGATGAACCGGCGGCCGTTGTGCACCGCAATGGTGTGGCCCACCATCTCGGGCACGATGGTGGAACGCCGGGAATAGGTGCGGATCACCCGCTTTTCTCCCTTCTCGTTCATCTCCCGGATGCGCTTCAAAAGTTTCGGGTCCACATACGGACCCTTCTTAAGGGAGCGCCCCATGTTTACCTCCTCGCTTCACGCGCCGAAAGCCGGCGTTTCACAATAAACCGGCTGGAAGGCTTGCGTTTGTTCCGGGTCTTCTTGCCCTTGGTGTGCCAGCCCCAGGGCGACACGGGCGCCTTGTAGCCCTTCTGGCGTCCCTCCCCACCACCATGGGGATGATCCACCGGGTTCATGGCCACCCCCCGCACGGTGGGCCGGATTCCCATCCAGCGCATCCGTCCCGCCTTGCCGATCACCACGTTCTGGTGGTCTTCGTTGGAGACCTGCCCGATGGTGGCCCGGCACCGGAGATGGATCAGGCGAACTTCGCCAGAGGGGAGCTGGACAAAGGCGTATTTCCCCTCCTTGGCCATGATGGTGGCCAGGGTTCCGGCCGAGCGCACCAGCTGCCCTCCCTTGCCGGGCACGAGCTCAATGTTGTGGATGGGAATCCCTTCGGGGATGAGGGCGAGGGGCATGGCGTTCCCGGGCCTGATCTCGGGATCCCGGGCATCTTCCGGATAGGACATCACCGTGTCCCCCACCTTGAGATCCTTGGGGGCCAGGATATAGCGCTTTTCGCCGTCGGCATACTGAAGAAGAGCAATGAAGGCGGTGCGGTTGGGGTCATATTCCAGACTCACCACCTTCGCGGGGACACCGATCTTGTCACGCCGGAAGTCCACAATCCGGTAAAACTTCTTGTGTCCCCCTCCCCGGTGCCGGACGGTGATGCGGCCGTGGTGGTTCCGGCCCGCCCGGGACTTTTTGGGCTCTATGAGAGATTTTTCCGGTTCTTTTTTGGTCAAAACCGAATAATCCACCACCGTCATGTAACGCCGGGAAGGGGTGTAGGGCTTGTATCGCTTGATGGCCATCACACACCTCCAATGGGAATGGTCTGACCCTCTTCAAGGGTCACAATGGCCTTTTTCCACTGACGGGTCCGGCCGAACAGCCCGAAGCCGAGCCGGCGGGGCCTGCCTTTCACCCGGATGGTCCGCACTTTCTTCACCTTGACCTTGAACAGGTGCTCCACCGCATAGCGAATTTCGGGCTTGGTCGCGGAAGGATGAACCTCAAAGGTATACTGGTTGTGGTCCCGCATCAGGCGCATGGCCTTTTCTGTCAGAATGGGCCGGATGATGATGTCCCTCGGATCTTTCATGACAGCCGCTCCTTGAGAAGTTCCAGGGCCTTCTGGCTCATCACCACCCGTTCGCTCCAGAGCACGTCATAGGCGTTGAGATCCTGCGCGCGGCGAACTTCCACCCGGGGAAGGTTCCGACCGGAAAGGACCACGTTCTCCAGGCCCTCATGGACCACCACCACCCGCTCACCGTCCACGCCCATGGCCGAAAGGAGCTGAACCATGTCTTTGGTCCTGGGCCGGGGGAATTCATAGGCTTCCACCACAAACACCCGCTCCTCCCGGGCCCGGTCGGAAAGGGCGTGTTTGAGGGCCAGACGGCGAACTTTTCTGGGAATCTCATAGGAATAATCCCGGGGGCGAGGCCCATGGGCCTTGCCACCTCCCACAAAAATAGGGGCATAGCGGTCCCCGTGACGGGCCCGGCCGGTGTGCTTCTGGGGCCAGATTTTCCGGCGGGATCCCCGAACCTCTCCACGGGTTTTGGCCTTGTGGGTGCCCACACGCCGGTTGGCGAGATACATCTTCACCGCTTCCCAGAGAACATGCCGCTTGGGGACGAGCCCGAAGATGCCGTCGGGAAGTTCCACCTCGCCGATGCGTTCACCCTTCGCCGAAAAGAGAGGTGCTTTCATTTCCTCGCCTCCAGTTTCGCAAGATCCACACCGGACCGCACATGGGCCTTCCGGACCAGCACGATCCCGCCGGAAGGACCGGGAACCGCACCCTTCACCAGCAGAAGGTGTTTCTCCGGAATCACGCGCAGGATTTTCAGGTGTTTGACGGTGACCCGCCGGGATCCCATATGGCCGGGCATCTTTTTGCCCTTCCACACCCGACCGGGGTCGGCGGACTGACCGATGGACCCCGGGCGGCGGTGCCAGCGTTTGGCACCGTGACTCCGGGGCCCGCCGCCGAAGCCCCAGCGCTTCACCACACCCTGGAAGCCCCGGCCTTTGGAACGGCCGATCACATCCACAACTTCCCCTTCCCGGAAAATCTCTGCAACCGTGAGTTCTGTCCCGGGCGCGTATTTCTCCACCTCCTCAGGCCCCACCCGGAATTCCCGGATCACCTCAACGGGATAGGTCTCCCGCTCCCCGAGGATCTTCACCACTTCACCCAGCAGGGGTTTGTTGAGCTTGCGGGCCTTCACCTCCCCAAACCCCAGCTTGAGCGCCCAGTATCCGTCCTTTTCCTCCGTCTTCCCCTGAAGGACGGTGCAGGGGCCGGCGGCAATGACCGTTACGGCAGTCATCGCGCCGTCTTCGGTCGGGATCTGGGTCATCCCCAGCTTGCGACCAATGAGTCCGATCATCCCGCGTCTCCTATTTCGCAAGCAGCTTGATCTCCACGTCCACCCCCACCGGGAGGTCCAGACGGGAGAGCTTGTCTATGGTTTCCTGGGTGGCGTTGTGGATCTCAATGAGGCGCTTGTGGACCACGAGCTCAAACTGCTCCTGAGAGCGCTTGTGCACGTGCGGTCCCCGGATCACCGAGAACATGGTGCGCTTCACCGGCAGGGGGATGGGCCCGGAGACCCGTGCCCCCGTGGCGCGCGCGGCGAGCACGATTCTCCGGGCCGAACGGTCAATCACCCCTGCATCAAAGGACTTGAGCTTGATGCGAATGGAGGCTTCCATGATCACTCAACAACGGATGTGACCACACCCGCGCCCACGGTGCGGCCGCCTTCCCGGATGGCGAAGCGGAGTCCCTCTTCAATGGCCACGGGCTTGATGAGCTCCACCTCAAGCTCCACGTTGTCTCCGGGCATCACCATCTCCCGTCCCTCGGGAAGCTTGATGGTGCCGGTCACGTCGGTGGTCCGGAAATAGAACTGGGGACGATAGCCGTTGAAGAAGGGCGTGTGACGCCCACCCTCATCGGGCTTGAGCACATACACCTGGGCCTTGAACCTGGTGTGGGGGGTGATGGAGCCGGGCTTGGCCACCACCATCCCGCGCTCCACCTCTTCCTTCTTCACACCCCGCAGCAGCAGCCCCACGTTGTCACCGGGCAGAGCCTCGTCCAGGACTTTCCGGAACATCTCAATGGAAGTCACCACGGTCTTGATGGGCCGCTCCCGCAGCCCCACGATTTCCACCTCCTCACCCGGCTTGAGGATGCCACGCTCCACACGCCCGGTGACCACAGTCCCCCGTCCGGTGATGCTGAACACGTCCTCAATGGCCATCAGGAAGGGCTTGTCCACCTCCCGCTGGGGCTCGGGGATATAGTTGTCCATAGCGTCCAGAAGTTCCTGGATGGGTTTGAACCATTCGCAATCGGGATCCTCGCATTCCAGGGCCTTCAGGGCCGAACCCTTGATCACCGGAACCTCGTCACCGGGAAACTCATACTGATTCAGAAGGTCCCGGACCTCCATCTCCACCAGCTCAACAAGCTCGGGATCGTCCACCATGTCCACTTTGTTGATGAACACGATGATGTAGGGCACGTTCACCTGACGGGCCAGCAGCACGTGCTCCCGGGTCTGGGGCATCACGGAATCCGTGGCCGCCACCACCAGGATGGCCCCGTCCATCTGGGCCGCGCCGGTGATCATGTTCTTCACATAGTCCTGGTGCCCGGGGCAGTCAATGTGGGCATAGTGACGCTTTTCGGTCTCATACTCCACGTGAGCCAGCTGAATGGTGATCCCGCGGGCCTTCTCCTCAGGCGCCTTGTCAATCTGGTCGTAGGGGAGGAACTCCGCCATGCCTTTGAGGGAGAGATACTTGGTGATGGCGGAGGTCAGGGTGGACTTCCCGTGGTCCACGTGGCCGATGGTCCCGACGTTCAGGTGGGGCTTTTTCCGCTCAAATTTTGGACGGGACATCTCCTACCTCCTTGTGGGTTAAAATCCTTGTGTTTCCAAAACGTTTTCCTCCACCGGAGCAAAGCGGGCAATCCGCATCCACACCTGCCCGCGCCCCGCCGTCAGCCCGCGCAGACGAACCGCATAACCAAAGGTTTTTCGCAGAGGAATATAGGCCCGAATTTGCTGGATCCCCCGCCCCTGGGGCTCAATGGCCACCACCTCTCCACCCCGCTGCCCCAGATCCCCGATCACGTCGCCCACGTGCTCCTCGGGTACGGTGATGTGGGCCTCCATGATGGGCTCCAGGAGCTGCGGTGAAGCCTTTTCCAGGGCCTCCTGCAGGGCCTGAAGGGCAGCGATCCGGGTGCCCAGCGGCGTGGCCCCGGAAAGCTGGACCTCCTCCACCCGCACCCGCACGTGCACCACCGGATACCCCATGAGGGGACCGGCGGAAAACGCCTCCTCCACCGCCTCCATCAGAGCCTCGCGAAAGGCTTCCGGCAGGTCCTCCGGCAGCTCCACCGGCGGTCTCTCCCGCTCGTCCGGAATCACCCGCAGACGGACCTCCCCTCGCTCCATCCCCTCACCCAGCGCACGGGCAAAACTCCGGGTTGCGGCCACCTCCCGGGTGACGGTTTCCAGGAAGGACACCTGGGGTCGGCCGACCCGGACGTCCACTTTGTGCTCCCGTGTCAGCCGATCCGCCAGAATCTCCAGATGGAGCTCCCCCATTCCCTGCAGGATAAACTGCCCGGTTTCTTCGTCCTGGCGGAACCGGAAGGTGGGATCCTCTTCGGCCATGAGCCGGAGAGCCTCCTCCAGCTTCGGGAGATCCGCCTGGGTGCGGGGTTCCACCGCCACCGAAACCACCGGTTCCGGGAAGATCATGCCCTCATACAGCACCGGGTGTTCAGGGTCGCTCAGGGTGTGGCCCGTGATGGTGTGCTTCAGCCCCACAAAGGCCACGAGATCCCCCGCACAGGCTTCCTGGAGCTGTTCCTTGCGGTTGGCATGCATCCGGTAAATCCGGTTGGGCCGCTCATACTTTCCGGTGACGGTGTTGAGCACCTTCTGGTTTACCCGGATCTTTCCGGAATAGATGCGGGCGAAAAAGAGCTTGTGCTGCGCATCCATCACCTGGATCTTGAACACCACCGCCGAAAAGGGCTCTTCCACGCTGTGCTTCCGGACCACAGGCTCTCCGGACCGGGGATCCACCCCCTCCACCGGGGGCATGTCCAGCGGAGAGGGGAGATAATCCACGATGGCGTCTAAAAGGGGCTGGATGCCTTTGAAGGTCAGGGCGCTGCCTAACAGAACGGGCACCACTTTCTGTTCCAGGGTGATCTGGCGGATCACTTCTTTCAATAGGGCGGGATCCGGATGACGCCCCTCCACATAGGCCTCCATCACCCGGTCGTCAAACTCCCCCACGGTGGCAAGGAAATCTTCATAATGGGCCTGCCACTCCGGCGCCACGTCCACCGCCTCGGTTGTGAAGCGTTCCCCCATGCCCTCCTCGTCCCAGAGATACCGCTTCATCTCCACGAAGTCCACCACACCCCGGAAATCCTTTTCCATCCCCACCGGCCACTGGAGGAGGAGGGGCCGAACCCCCAGGCGCTCCCGCATCATCCGGAGCACTTCCAGGTGATCCGCCCCCATCCGGTCCATCTTGTTGATGAAAGCGATCCGGCGGACCCCATACCGATCCGCCTGCCGCCACACCGTCTCCGACTGGGGCTCCACCCCTTCCACCGCCGAGAAGATCACCACCAGGCCGTCCAGCACCCGGAGGCTCCGCTCCACCTCGGCGGTGAAGTCCACGTGGCCCGGCGTGTCAATGATGTGAATCTCATGGTCTTTCCACTGGCAATAGGTGGCTGCGGAGGTGATGGTGATCCCCCGCTCCTTTTCCTGGATCATCCAGTCGGTGAGGGCGGTTCCCTCGTCCACCTCGCCGGGCCGGTGAATCCGACCCGTCAGGAACAGGACCCGCTCGGTGGTGGTGGTTTTGCCCGCATCAATGTGCGCGGCAAACCCCATGTTTCGCACCCGAGCCAGATCCCGATCCGAACGGGCCGTTTTCGTCATGGTCTCACCACCTGTAGTGGGCAAACACCTTGTTGGCTTCCGCCATCCGGTGGGTGTTTTCCCGGATCTTCACCGCCTCACCCCGTCCCTGGGCGGCGTCCATGATCTCGTTGGCCAGCCGGTCAATCATCCGGCGTTCCCCCCGATTCCGGGCCGCCCGGATGATCCACTTGATGGCCAGGGACAGCTGGCGGCGGGGGCGAACCTCCACGGGGACCTGATAGGTGGCCCCACCCACCCGGCGGGGACGGACCTCAATTTCAGGCTTCACGTTGTTCAGGGCCTGCTCCAGAATCTTCATCGGATCCTCACCTGTCTTCTGCCGGATCCGGTCCATGGCCCCGTAGAAAATTTTCTGGGCGAGGGACTTCTTGCCATCCCACATCAAATTGTTGATAAAACGGGTCACCACTTTGGAGTTAAAAACGGGATCAGGCGGAACGTCCCGAACCGGTGCACGCCTCCGTCTCATGCGTTACCTCCTTACTGTTTCGGGCGCTTCGTCCCATAGAGGGAGCGGGACGAGCGACGCCCTTCCACCCCGGCCGCGTCGTATTTCCCACGAACGATATGGTATTTCACACCGGGCAGATCCTTCACACGTCCCCCGCGGACCATAACCACCGAGTGCTCCTGGAGGTTGTGCCCCTCACCGGGAATATAGGCGATCACCTCCCGCCCGTTGGACAGGCGGACCTTGGCCACCTTCCGCAGAGCGGAGTTGGGCTTTTTCGGCGTCGTGGTATAGACACGGATGCACACCCCCCGCTTCTGGGGCGAACCTTCCAGAGCGGGAGACTTGGACTTCCGTTTCTTGGGCTTCCGCCCGAACCTCACGAGTTGCTGAATGGTTGGCATGCGCCCCGACCTCCTTTCATCCTTTCATCCTGTCCGTGGGGTGGACACAATAACCCCATCACAACATCATTCCTCTCCCCATGGGGAGAGGACATTCCGCACACCAGCCCCGTTCCGAACCCCGTTTTTCTGTGGCGTATT
>WFYF01000328.1 GCA_015490255.1 Caldifarciminota bacterium | reverse complement strand
GTGGCCAACCTCTCCCTGCTCCACAACCCCACCGACGTGTACAACGGAACGAGCGAGCTCATCAAGTATGACTTCCTCAGCGGCAACAGAAGCCTGCCCTCACCGGACAGCGGGAATGCAGATTATTCCCTGGTGGTCTCAGTGGGGCCCTTCACCCTCTCCGCCAGCGCCGCAGACACCCTGTATGCCACCTTCGCCTTCCTGGCCTCCAACAGCCTTGCGGGTCTCCAGGCCGCAGCGGATACGGCCGAGGCCATCTTCCCCGGGTTTGACCTGGTGGTGAACGTGAAGGAAATCCCCGTGCGGTCGGCTGGCGTGCATCTGGCTCCACGGTATACCGGCGGTCGGGTGCTCCTGGAGGTGAATCTCCCCGCATCCCGCAATCTCCGGTTGGAAATCGTGGATCCCGTGGGTCGCCGGGTGCGGACGGTGTTCGCCGGCCGGCTGGAGGCTGGCCTCCATCGCTTCCCCGTTCAGGGGCTGACCCGTGGCGTGTATTTCCTGCGCGCTTCGGGAGAGGTCCAGGCCCTTCGCCGGTTTGTGGTGCTTCGCTGACACACCGGGCGGGGGCTGAAGCCCCCGCCCTTTTCCTTCCGGTCTTTGACAGGTTGGGGGATTTTCTGTACAATCAACACCTGCATGCCGGGGTGGCGGAATTGGCAGACGCGCTGGGTTCAGGACCCAGTGGGAGTAATCCCGTGCGGGTTCGAGTCCCGCCCCCGGCATGATTTGTTTTTTCCTCAAACAAGGAGGGAAGGATGAGCCGCGATGAGATCCTCGCCAAACTCAAAGCCATCGTGAGCGAGCAGCTGGACGTCCCCGAAGAAAAAGTCACCGAAGATGCCAAGTTCCAGGAAGACCTCGGTGCTGACTCCCTGGACGTGGTGGAGCTTGTGATGAAGCTGGAGGACGAGTTCGGCATTGAAATCCCCGAAGAAGATGCGGAAAAAATCGCCACGGTGAAGGACGCGGTGGAGTATATCGCCCAGAAACTCGGATAATTCTCCATGCGTCGGGTGGTGATCACGGGGCTGGGTCTTGTGACCCCTGTGGGAGTCGGGGTGGGCGAGGTCTGGCCCCGACTCCTCGCAGGGGAGAACGGGATCCGCCCCATCACCCGGTTTGACGCTTCAGGACTCCGAACCCGGATCGCCGGAGAAATTCCGGATTTTGATCCCACCGATCGCCTCTCTCCCAGGGAGTTTCGCCGGTGGGATCGCTATGCGGTGTATGCGGTGCACGCCGCCGATCAGGCTCTGGAAGACGCAGGGCTTCTGGAGCACCCCTCTCTGGAAAATGCCGGGGTGCTTTTTTCCTCCGGCATCGGGGGGCTGGAAACCCTTGAAAAGGAGATCAACACGGCGACACAGCGTGGTTATTCCCGGGTGAGCCCTTTTCTGGTGCCCATGATGATCCCGGACATGGCCGCCGGGCTCATCTCCATCCGGTATGGCATGAAGGGACCCAACTTCTGCATCGTTTCCGCCTGTGCTTCTTCCCTCCATGCGGTGGGGGAGGCTTTCCGGAAAATCCAGCACGGAGAGGCGGACGTGGTGGTGGCAGGCGGTGCGGAAGCGCCCATCACCCCCATCGGGGTGGCGGGGTTCGCCTCCATGCGGGCTCTTTCCACCCGGAACGACGAACCCGAAAAGGCCTCTCGCCCCTTTGACCGGGATCGGGACGGGTTTGTGATGGGAGAAGGCGCCGGTGCCCTCGTCCTGGAAGAGCTCTCCCACGCCCTCAAACGGGGGGCCCGGATCTATGCGGAAGTGGCCGGATACGGGGCCAGCGCCGATGCCCATCACATCACCGCCCCCTGCGCCGATGGTGAGGGTGCGGTGCGGGCCATGGAGGCGGCCATCCGGGATGCCGGAGCCCCGAAAGAAGCCATCACCTATGTGAATGCCCACGGGACCTCCACCCCCCTCAACGACAGGGCCGAAACCCTGGCCCTCAAACGGGTGTTCGGCGATCACGCGTATCGCCTCGCGGTTTCCTCCACAAAGTCCATG
The DNA here is from genome assembly GCA_015490255.1 of Caldifarciminota bacterium. Lineage (GTDB taxonomy): Bacteria > Hydrothermota > Hydrothermia > S141-80 > S141-80 > S141-80. The sequence continues at coordinate 290 of WFYF01000328.1, read as the reverse complement.
ATCGGCCATCTTCTCGGTGCGGCCGGGGCTGTGGAACTCGCGGCCACCGTTCTCTCGGTGTATCATCAGGAAGTGCATCCCACCCGGAACTATGAGCACCCGGATCCCGACTGCGACCTGGACTATGTGCCGGGGACATCCCGCAGGATGGACATTCCCTATGCCCTCAAAGCCTCCTACGGCTTCGGAGGCCACAACGCGGTGGTGATCCTGAAACGCTTTGAGCCCTGATGGAGAAACCCACGCCCTTTCCCTTTGATCCCCAGGTGGAAACGATCCACGTGGAGGGG
>WFYF01000327.1 GCA_015490255.1 Caldifarciminota bacterium | reverse complement strand
GTCCAGCCGGGCCCGCCGGGTGGCCGCCCGGCTGGACGCCGGGGTGGTGACGGTGAACAGCCACACCTATACCTTTGCCGAACCGGAGTTTCCCTGGGGCGGTGTGAAAGCTTCCGGAGTGGGCCGGACCCACGGCGTGTGGGGCCTCCTGGAGGTGACCGAACCCGTTGTGGTGGACGCCCGCTTTCCCATCCGACCGGAGGCCTGGTGGTACCCCTACCCGGACTTTCTGGACCGCCTGTTCCTGGGCTATCTTGAGCTCCTCCGCACACCCCGCCCCCACCGGACTCTCCGCGCTTTCGCCTTCCTTCCCTACCTCGGTTTTCTCCGGCGGCGGATCCCTCTCGGGGCGTTTCTCCGGTGGCTGGTGGGCGAGGAATGAAATCGGTTCTTCCCGTTCTGGTGATCTACAGCGTTATCGTCGTTGCACTGATCGGAACCTCTATAACGCGAACAGGAGGCGTCTGGATCTATCCCCTTGACGACACTTATATTCATCTCGCCATTGCCCGGAATATGGTGGAGCACGGGACCTGGGGCGTGATCCCCGGAGCCTATGCCCCGGTTTCATCGTCTCCCCTCTATACCCTGCTCCTGACCCTCCTCTGGAAGACCCGCCCCTGGCTGCTCTGGCCCCTTGTGATCAACGTCGTGGCAGGCGGTCTTTTTCTCGTCCTCATCAATCGTGCCATCCCCCTGAAAAGCCGGGGAAAAACCGGACTCCTGATCGCCCTTCTGTTCGGCATCCCCCTCCCTCTTGTGGCAGTTCTGGGGATGGAGCACACCCTCCACAGCCTGGTGATGGTCTGGATCCTTCTGGTGCTTTGGCGGTGGCAGCATACCCGGTCCAGGAGGGATTTTCGGCTGCTTCTCGCCCTTGCGGTGATCGCGGGCGGCCTCCGGTATGAGAGCCTCTTCATGGGAGCAGGCATCGGTCTGATGCTGATTTCCATGCGCCGTTTTCGTGATGCCCTCTGGATCTCGCTGGCCTTCTCCGTTGTCCCCCTGCTCTACGGTGGGCTCAATCTGGCTAACGGCTGGCCTTTTCTCCCGAGCACCCTCCTGGTAAAGGCGCCGCCTCTCCTGTTTCACCGGCTCTGGGAACGGGCCGTGATCCTTCTTCTGAACACCCTGAATAACGCCCGGTTAACACCAGAAATTGTGTCCATCGCCATCGGCCTGGTTTATCTTGCCATGCGCTGGAAGCACGCTGTGCCACGGGCCATTGCGGCGACAGTTCTGATCCAGATCCTGCTCCACTATGCTCTCGCCCGTGTGGGATGGTTCATGCGGTATGAAGCCTATTTGATTGCCATGGGCCTGGCGGCGACGGGGCTCTATGTTCTGGAGACAATGCGTGTTTCCGGGGAGAAGGAGAAGCCGCTGGCTCTCCTGGTCCTTGCGGGCGTTGGACTTGTTGCAAGTGTGCGTTCCTTGAACCTTCTCCGTGTTCCATGGGCTTCATGGGACATCTACGCCCTGCCCTATCAGTCCGTTCGGGTGATCCAGAACCTCCCTGCCAGCGTGTCGCCGGCGCTCTGGGACATCGGTCTCCCCGGCCTTCTGACAGACCGGAACATCGTGGACCTGGCGGGACTTGCCTCCCGCGAAATCACCCGGCTGCGTTCGGAGGGTCGTGCAAAAGAGATTCCCGGAGTCCTTGCGGCAATGGATCGGCCAGATCGTCCGGTTATGGGACTCGTGTATGACAACCTCTTTCCTTATGCGGAAACGAGCTGGGTCCGGGTGGGTTTCTGGGAAATACCCCGGGAACGGTGGGTGGTCACCGGGGGATACCGCATGAGCGTGTATGCCGTGACGCCGGAAAACGCCCCAAGAATTCGGAAATGGTTTGAAACTTTTGCCCGTGAAAAAGGATTTCCCGAAGGCGTTCAATGGTACACCGTTCCTCCCTGAAGACCCTTCTCTCCCCGGCATTTCTGATCCCCCTGGGCCTCTACGCGATGGGCGTGTGGGGAGTTGGGATCTATACCTTTCTGCGGTCCGGAGGGCAATGGATTTATATCGGCGATGCCGCGGCGCACATGGTGATGGCGCGGAATTTTGTGGATCATGGCGTGTGGGGTCTCACGCCGGAAAGATTCTCCTCTTCATCCTCTTCTCCGCTATACACCTTCCTCGTGGCCCTGGGATTCTTCCTGGTCCGCCAGGAAGCCTGGAGACTGTGGATTCCCCTCCTGTTCAACTTTCTGGGGGGTGCGTTGTTTCTCCACCTCTCCATCAGGCTTCTGCATCTTGCGTCCCGTCCGGTATGGAACTCCCTCCTGGCTCTTGCGCTGGTTTTCTATGTCCCTCTGCCCCTGATCAGCCTGCTGGGAATGGAGTTTACCCTCGCCATTGCCACGGCCACCCTGCTTCTCTGGACCGTCCTTGCCCGACATCCGGCATTCCGCCTGATTCTGCCCCTTGCCCCCCTTGTTCGCTATGAGTTTCTTTTTCTGGTCCTGGGACTTGCCGCGATCCGGTGGATCCATCGGGAGTTTCGGGAAGGGCTGGAGATCCTCTTTCTGGGAGGACTGGGCGTGGGCATGTATGGGTTGATCAGCGTGGTCCACGGCGGGACGTTTTTCCCGCTGACGCTGACACACCGGTCAAACCTTCCGCCGGATGTCTACCTCTGGCTGCCCCGGTTTTTTCAGAATTTCCGGACCAACCTTTTGAACGGTATGGAAGTGACAGGTCTTCTCGCGCTGGGCTGGTGGGGACTCTCCCGGGGAGGCAAAAGGGAGTTCTGGCAGGGGTGGTTGCTGGTGACCTCTCTGGGGACAGCGCTGCACTTCGCTCTGGCGCGCACCGGGAATTACCTCTCCTACGAAGCCTACGCGGTCGGACTTTCCATGCTGGGTCTTGCGGGGGTTGCGCTTTCCACGCCCCCTTCAGCCGTACAGAAACTGTTGCTTGCCGGGTTCTTTGTCATCCCCCTCCCCCGAATGATGGGCGTGCTGCAACTGCCATCGCTGGCATGGGGGTCCTTCCGAACCGTTTATCTTCCGCTCCTCTGGGGGGAGGAGGGGATGGAGAAGTCTGTACGGCTGGCCACGGACAGTCCCACCTTTGCCTGGTGGATGGGCGTTCGTGTTTCTGACCTGTACGGCCTTTCCCACGCCCGCCTGTCCCGGATGTGGCGGCACGGCCAGGTGGACAGCCTGGTGGAGCATGCCCGGCAGGAGGGCGCCTGCATTGCGGTAACCCGGGAGCGTGTGTTCCGCGCCGCCCTTGAGCGCCAGGGGACCCTCGTGGGAACGTGGGTTGTGGAGCACTCCGCCGTTGACCCTGAAGGGATCGTCTGGTTCTATTGCCTCTGCGACAGTGTATGCGAGGAAGCCAGGGCAGGATGGATCCGCCTGTCCAGTCGCTATCGGGACCTGGGGATCACTCCCGCTGAAGGAACACCTGGAGGGACCCGATGAGGTGGAGGCCAGGTGCAGGATTTCTTTTGTTCGGTTATGGCTTGCTGGTGGTCGGGCTGATCTGGGAGGTCCTGGACCACACCGGCGGCATGTGGATCTATCCCCTGGACGACGCCTACATCCACATGGCGGTGGCCCGGCATTTTGTGGAAGACGGCGTGTGGGGCCTCACACCCTATGCCTTCTCTTCCACCACGTCCTCTCCCCTGTTCACGCTGCTTATCGCCGGAGGCTTTGCCCTGCTGGGGGTGACGGTATGGATCCCGCTTTTTCTGGGCATCCTCGGGGGAGCGGGGAGCGTGATCCTGTGGGGGAAGTTCCTGAAACAGCATGCACAGCGATGGAGCACCCTTCTGGAACCCCTCCATCTTTTCGTGGTTCCCCTCCCGGTGATGGCGGTGCTCGGCATGGAACACACCCTTCACATCCTGACGGTGATTCCCTTTTTTGCCCTGGGGGTTCGGTGGGCGGTTGCAGGAGAATACGGAAAAACCGTGCTGATCCTGGCCGCGGTGTCCACGGCGTTCCGGTATGAAAGCCTGTTCCTTGCGGCGGCCTTTGTGCTCTTGCTCCTCCATGCCCGCCGGGTGAAAGATGCAATCCTGCTTGTCGCAGCGGCCTGGATGCCCGCTGTGATGTACGGACTGGTGACCGCCCTCCACGGGTGGGGGTTCTTCCCACCCACCCTCCGGCTCAAAGGGGCAGAACTCACCTTCCAGGGCGTCGTCCGGAACCTCTGGGACAACCTCCAGCGGGCCCCGGAACTCGCGGTTCTTCTGTTGGTGCTCGGGTGGATTCTCCACCGCCGGAGACGGGCAGGCATCTCCATTCCGGCCGATCCCCTGACCGTGGCCGCCCTGACCCTTGCGGTGGGAACCTTCCTCCACCTTTCCCTGGCCCGAACCGGATGGTTTTTCCGGTATGAAGCCTATCTGATCAGTCTGGGTCTGCTGGTGCTGGGGTGGGCCCTCCCGGAGCTTCCCCGGGCAACCCGGCGCCTGATGCTGATCGGGCTGATCGCCATTCCTTTTCCCCGGGTGCTTGCCTTCCCCCTCACCCCGCAGGCAGCCCGGAACATCCACGACATGCAGATCCAAACCGCGCGGTTTCTCCGGGCCTTCTATGAGGGTGAAACCGTGGCCCTGGGCGATGTGGGAGCCCCCAACTTTTTTGCGGATCTCCGGTGTGTGGACCTGGTGGGCCTTGGAGATATTCACGTGGCCCGGCTCCGTCTGGAGGGCAAAGTGGCAGAACTGCCCCGGTATGTGGAAGCGCGGGGGGTGCGGGTGGCCATCTTTTATGAAAAATGGTTTCCCGAACTCCGGAGGCGGTGGCGACGGGTGGGGCGATGGACCATCCCGGACAACCTGATCGCCGGAGACAGCGTGATCTCCTTCTTTGCGGTGGACTCCACGGAATATCCCCGCCTGCGGCAGGCGTTTCTTCAGTTCTCCCGGGACAGTCTGCCCCCCGGAGTGCGGTGGACCCTGGATCCCTGAGGTGGTCCGGCCGGGCGCGGGGGTGTATGATAGCGGGAACAGGACATCAGGGACAGGCATGAAACCCGAGACATCACCGCTGGAAGGCCTCCCTTTTGCCCGGGAAATCTTCGCCCGGGCGGTGCGGATGGAAAAGTGGATCGTGGCGGGCATGAGCGCGGTGGCCGCCCCGCTCTATGCCTTTTACGCCTGGATGGACTTTCTGGAAGGCTCCCGGTGGGTCCCCCTCCTCCAGGCCGCGATGGTGATTCCTTCCCTTCTGCTTCCGGTGGCTCTGTGGCGTTCGTGGCGTGTGGAGCGGTTCCTCCGGTATTGCATGGTGGCCGGGCTGCCCCTGGTGTTTTATGTGGCCATCTGGGACGAACTCCCCGGGGACATCTCTTCCCTGGTCTGGCTTCCAGCGGTTCCCCCTGTGGCCTATCTCGGGCTGCGGCGGGGGCTCCCCTTTTCCCTGGGATTTGGTGTGCTGTATTTTCTGACCGTGCTCCTCCGGTATTCCCTCCGGGGCACATCGGTGATGCACCTCACGGAGTCCCTCCTGACGTACGGGATCACCACGGTGGCGCTGGAACTGAGCTCAAGGCTTGTGGGCATTTACGAATCCGCATGGGTTTCTCTCGCTCACGCCGACACCCTGACCGGTCTGCCCAATCGTCTGGCCTTCTGGAGGGATGTGGAGCGGCTTCAGGAATCCGGCCGTCCGATAAGTCTGGTGATGTTTGATCTGGATGATTTCAAGCGGATCAACGACACCCTGGGCCACCATCAGGGAGACGCCCTCCTCGTGGCCTGTGCCCGCCGGGTTCGGGAGGTGCTGCCGGAAGGGACCACGCTGTACCGGTGGGGAGGAGAAGAGTTCATGGTGCTGACCCCTGTGGATCTGGAAGGGGCGCTGGCCCTGGCGGAGCGGATTCGCAGGACCATCGCTTCCCTGGAAGTCCCGGGCCTCCCGAGGGTGACCGGCAGTGTGGGGGTGGCCCAGCAGCACCCCGGAGAGGAACTCCGGCGGCTCCTTGCCCGGGTGGATCAGGCTCTGTATCGGGCCAAACACGAAGGGAAAAACCGCGTCCGGGTGGGACGGATTCTGGAAACATGAAACCCCGGTTGCTGGATGGCCGGGTGGGCGAGGGCGGCGGTCAGATGCTGCGCCTCGCGTTGGTGGCGAGCACCCTGACCGGCCTGCCCTTCCGGATGGTCCACATCCGGGCCGGACGAAGACGTCCCGGCCTGAAGCGCCAGCATCTGGGAATTCTGGACATCCTTTCCCGGTGGACGGGAGCCCGGGCCGAACCCCTGGCGGTGGGGGCCACCGAAATCACCTTTTTCCCCGGAGAGCTCCGGTCAGGACAGATGATGTATGACCTGGGAACGGCCGGTGCTCTGTCCCTTGTGCTCCAGAGCCTGATCCCCCTCGCCCTTCACGCTCCCGGTCAGATGATGTTCCACCTGCAGGGCGGCACCGACGTGCCCTTTTCCCCCACCCTCCTGTGGATCCGGGAAGTGTACCTCCCCTGGCTCCGAGGGGAAGGCACCCTGCACCTGGAGGTGCTCCGGCACGGGTTCTATCCCCGGGGCGGCGGGGTTGTGCGCCTCACCGTGGAGCCCCGCTCTGGATTCCGCCCTTTGCTGGACGGGTGCACTCCCCTCAAGCCCCGTGCCCTTCGGGGCATATCCCTCGCCAGCGAACAGCTGAAAGAGCGAAACGTGGCCGAACGACAGGCCCGGGCAGCCCGATCCGTTCTGGAAACCACCGGTCTGCCTGTGGACATCCGCACCACCTATGTGCCGGCCCGGAGTCCTGGTTCCAGCATCACCCTGTGGATGGAGACCGCGGATGGCAGAGGGGCAGGCGCGGACGCCCTGGGGGAACGGGGCAAGCCGGCCGAAGCCGTGGGGGAAGAAGCCGCCCGGAAACTCCTGGAGGTGTTCCGTTCCCACACGGTGGACGTGCATCTGGCAGATCACCTGCTGCTCTGGCTGATTCTGCGGGGAGGATGCCTGCGGGTGCCCCGCTGGACCGGACACCTGGAAAGCGGGGTTTATGTGCTCCGGACGTTCTTTGGCGAGGGAATCCTCTGGCGGGAAGATCTTGTCCTCCAGAGTCCGGGGGTTGCCCGTGGGCGCTAACCGGATCTTCACAGAGCGGATGGATCTTTAAAATATGGCCAGGCGGAAAGGCCGGGTTCTGTTTCTGTGCACTCACAACAGCGCCCGTTCCCAGATGGCGGAGGGCCTGATGAACGCCCTGCTGGGGGATTGTTTTGAAGCCTTCAGTGCAGGCACGCACCCCCGGGGTGTCCACCCCCTGGCCGTCCAGGTCATGCGGGAGATTGGCATTGATATTGCTCGCCACGAGAGCAAGTCTGTGGAGGAGTTCCGGGACATGTGGTTTGACGTGGTGGTGACGGTGTGCGATCAGGCCCGGGAGACCTGTCCCATTTTCCCTCACGCCACCCACCGCATGCACCGTTCTTTTCCAGATCCCTCGGCGGTAAAGGATCCCCAGAAGCAGCTCGCGGCGTTTCGGCAGGTTCGAGATGCCCTCCGGGACTGGATTCTCAGAACCTTCAAAAGCCCAGAGGAATGGCTTTCCCGGTCTTCCCCTGCCGCAGGAGAAGGGTGAGAGAATCCTCCGCGAGAAGGGGTTCATAGAAATGCAGCAGCGCCGCGCATCGCTCCTGCCAGAGGGGGTCCTGATGGAGGGTATAGCGGTAGAGGTGCTCCCGCAGGCGGAGGCGGGGGTATATGGTCCCGAGGACCACATAGGACATTCCCAGGGTAACGGCACTTGCTTTGAGGCCGGCACAAATCGCTTTTCCTATGGCACAGGCCAGACCCATGAACATGCCCACCGTAAAGGCAACCGGAAGGGCATATGGATCCAGCGTATCGCTCACAAATTCCGGTTCCACGTCGCATGCGCATGAACCCGTCAGGGCGGCGATCGTGAGGGCCGTCCCCGCCACACCGAACATCAACGCCTGCAGGCCGATCTGCCAGGGAAAATAGTTCGCCGGCAGGCGATAGCTCAGACAGTCCACCTCTTCCAGCCGGAAGGTCCGTCCCGCCAGCCGGATGCCGTTCGGCAGCGCCTGAAGATCCCCCACCCACAGGGTGTCCCGCACCACCGCCATGCCCCGCGTTCCCTCCGGAAAGGGTTTCCCGTAGGGCACGTCCCACCGGGGTCGGTCCGGTGGGGCATACCGCACCAGGGGCATGCTGCACGCTGCAAGCAGCACCGCGACCATCCACAAACGCCCCTTCACCGATTCTCCTCCTTCAAAACTCACCGGGGTCAAAGGGCCCCGGCGACATCTCCGGAGTCCTGGCGGGAGGTTCCTTTTTTCTCTTCTTTGCCTTTTCCCGGGGGGGCACGCAGGCGT
>WFYF01000326.1 GCA_015490255.1 Caldifarciminota bacterium | reverse complement strand
CATCCCAACCCATTACCGAAAGGAATGGATTGGGGGCTCCGGGAGAAAACTCATCCCATCCCTCCCGAACCTCAGGACTCCGGGGTTCTCGGGAAAAGTTCCAGGCAGCCACTGAGGCTTCCACGAAAAAGCGAGGACCCGGTGCCCCGGGCAATTCCCTCCCGCAACGGATGAGCCACAGTCCCTTTTCCCCCTTTCTGCAACTGCTTTGCAAAACTTGACACAGCGGGTCAAGATTTATATACTTTCCCCATGCGGCATCACCATCACGGAGGAAAACCGGCGGCCCTTGCGCAGGGAAGTGTGGTGCTGGTGGGCTCCCCTAACGTGGGGAAGAGCCTGCTCTTTAAACATCTCACCGGGCGCTACGTCACGGTTTCCAACTATACCGGCACCACCGTGGAGATCACCACGGGCCGTCTTCCTGACGGGCGCACGCTGGTGGATGCCCCCGGGGTGCGCAGCCTTTTCCCCGCCTCCGACGACGAGCGGGTGACGCTGGAAATTCTGCTTTCCCCGGAGGTGACCCAGGCGATCCTGGTGATGGATGCCAAAAACCTGGAACGGGGATTGGTGCTCCTGGCCCAGCTGGCCCTCCTTGAGATCCCCACGGTGGTGGTCCTGAACATGTGGGATGAAGCCCGGGACCGGCAGATCCGGATTGATGTGGAGAAGCTGGAAAACCTCCTGGGAGTGCCGGTGGTTCCCACGGTGGCCCTGGAGGGATGGGGCCTCCGGGAGCTGCGTGCCCGCCTGGAGGAAGCCCGCATCCCTCGGTGGCAGCCGGAGCTTCCCGATGAGGTGACCCGGGTTCTGGAAAACCTGCGGGACCGGGCTCGTTTCCGGGGACGGCCCCTCGGGGCGCACCGGGGCTGGAAGTTTCTGGCCCTGCTCCTCTATCTCCACGGGGGAGGGCTTCCGGGCCTGGAGATGCAGGACGGTCACCCCCGTCCGGACCTTTCTTCCCGGGTTTTTGAGCATCTTTACCGGCAGGCCCGGGAGATTGCCGGAGGGGTGATGGAAAGTCCCCCGGTGGCGCCGCCTCCCCGATGGGTGGCCTTTCTGGATGCGTGGATGACCCATCCGGTGGCAGGATTCCTCTTTCTTGGCGTGGTGCTCTGGGCTCTGTATGAGTTTGCGGGGGTTTTCGGCGCGGGAACCCTTGTGGACTTCCTGGAGGGCCGGGTGTTCGGAGAGTGGCTCAACCCGTGGCTGATCCGATTCTTTGATGCCCTGCCCCTCCCCCGTCTGATCCGGGATTTCTTCGTGGGGGAGTTCGGGATGTTCACCATGGCTCTGACTTATGGATTTGCCATCATCTTCCCCATCGTGCTTACCTTTTTCCTGGCCTTTGGCCTGCTGGAGGATTCGGGGTATCTTCCGCGTCTGGCCTATCTCCTGGACCGGTTTTTCCGGAAAATCGGCCTTTCGGGGAAGGCGGTGCTTCCCATGGTTCTGGGACTGGGCTGCGTGACCATGGCCACGGTGACCACCCGGACGCTGGAGTCCCGGAGAGAGCGTTTCCTGGTGACCCTGTTGCTGGCCCTGGGGGTTCCCTGTTCCGCCCAGCTCGGGGTGGTGATGGCCATGATGGCGGGGCTTTCCCCCTGGGCCTACCTTATCTGGGGGGGGATGGTCACCTTTCACCTGCTCCTTGTCGGGTTCCTGGCCTCCCGGGTGCTTCCCGGGAAACGCACCCCCTTCATCATGGAAATCCCCCCGCTGCGCCGGCCCAGCCTGTCCAATATTGCCCTCAAAACCTGGGCCCGTCTGGAGTGGTATCTCACCGAGGTCATCCCGGTGTTCATTCTGGGCACGGCCCTGCTGTTCGTGCTGGACATCACCGGAATCCTGGCGTTTATGGAGCGCCTTCTTGCCCCTGTCACCGTGCAGGTGCTGGGTCTTCCTCCGGAGAGCGCCCGGGGTTTCATCATGGGTTTTCTCCGGAGGGATTATGGCGCGGCCGGCTTCTTGATGCTTAAAGAGGCCGGGCTGCTGGACTTCCGGCAGGTTATCGTCAGCGTGGTGACCATCACCCTGTTCGTTCCCTGCATCGCCAACTTCCTGGTGATGCTCCGGGAGCGGGGGCGGAAGGCCCTGGGCATTGTGGCCTTTATCATCCCCTATGCCATCTTCGCCGGATGGCTCACCCGATGGATGCTCACATGGATGTTCGGATGAGGGAAGAAACCCTGCTTCAGTGCCCGCTGTGCGGCACCCGGTTCCGCCTGGATGAGGCGTATGGTTCTGGATGCCAGGGCTGTCCCCTGGAAGCCCTCAAGGGGGAGTGTGGCTTTGCTCGCTGTCCCCACTGCGGGTATGACGTGATGCTGGAGGCCCGGCCCCGCGGGCTGGTGTGGCTTGCCCGTCTGATGGGTCGGGGTGGCACAAAGGGGGAAAAACCATGAGTGTGGCCACCCGTGTGGACGAGGTTTTGAAATATCTCTGGTTGAAAGAGGAGGGATGGCAGACGGAGGAGCTCCGGCCGGTGCTGGCCTATCACCTCGGGCGGGGTGATTTTGAAGAAGCTGCCCGGCGGGGGTATGTCCGGGAGGAAGACGGGGAGTGGGTGTTCACACCGGAGGGGCGTCAGGAAGCCTCGGGGATCGTCCGGCGGATGCGGCTGGCGGAATGGTTGTTCACCGAGGTGGTGAAGGATCCCCGGAGCGCGGAGGTGGCAGCCTGCAGGCTGGAGCACGTGCTCACCGACGAGGCGGCGGATCAGATCTGCACGTTGCTCGGCCATCCCCGGACCTGTCCTCACGGCCGGCCCATTCCCCCGGGCTCCTGCTGTGTGGAGCACCGGATGGTGGTCCGTCCTCTGTTCCTTCCCCTCACCCATCTGGAGGTGGGCGAGTGGGGCAAGATCATCTCCATCCATGTGGACACCCGGAAGGTGCGGCACATTCTGGATACGTACGGCCTTCACCCTGGCAAGGCCATCCGGCTTGTCCGAAAGAAACCGGAAATCCTGGTCCAGGTGGATCACACGGTTCTCGTGGTGGATCGGGAGGTGGCGGAGGAGATCTACGTGCGGCCCACCCCGCTGGAAGGACTGTGCCGGCTTACGCCGGGGAGGAAATAGCCACCCTCGTCTGGGAATCTGTTGTATTGACACGGTCGGAAGGGGGGTAAAGGGAAGTCACAACCCCCCTGCGTATCTTCTTCGGTCTTTTTACGCCGTATCGGGCCGGTTCGTGTCGTGCACAGCTGGATCGTTTCCTTTCCTTGACCCGTTGCCAGGAGTCCAGTCTGTCCCGGGGTCTATATTCTCCCTTCAGCCACTCGGCTGGAGCCCGGGGGCGCTTCGTTCGTGTCGGATCGGTTCACGGTTGCTGAGTGGAGTACAGGCACGACTTTTCCGTATTGAAACGGCCATTTCCGGAAGCCTGTCTGCGGATTACCACTCCGGCATTCATTTTTCGTCGCGTTTCCGGCCCTGAAGTCCAGACGGAACCTCGGACACGGGGAGCTTGAAAGAATCCCATCTGGTGTGTATAGTAACCGAAAAAAGACGTGGAGGGGTGGGATGCCCATCCGTGCCAGACTTGCCGAAAAGATCGCACAACTGGATCCCCGGACACGGGAAGTGTTGTTTGAGCTTGTGGATACTTTGGAGGAGGAGCTGGCCACACGAGCGACCCTGGAAAGATTTATCCAGCGGACGGATGAAAACTTCCAGCGTGTATGGGAGGCGCTTGCGCAGCTGTCCCAGAGTGTCCGGGAACTTGCAGAGGCCCAGAAGGCAACAGAGCACCGTCTAGATCGCCTGGAACAGGTTGTTCAGGAGCTTGTGGAAGCCCAGAAGCGCAGCGAAGAACGCATGAACCGCCTGGAACAGACCGTTCAGGAGCTGGCTGAAGCCCAGAAACGCACAGAGGAAGAAATCCGGAAGCTGGCACGGGGGCAGGAGCGGAACCGGAAGCAGATTGGGAGTCTGTCCCGCACCCTGGCGTATGAGCTGGAGAACGAAGCGTTTCGTTATCTTCCCGCCCTTCTTTTCAAGCGCTATGGATTCAGGGTGGAGGAGGCCTTTGTGCGCACCGAGGTGGAAGGGCTGGAAGTGAATCTGCTCGCGAGGGCCCGCAGGGAAGATGGAAAGGCGGTGATGATCGTGGGAGAGGCAGTTCTTCGCCTGGACGATGCTGCCAAGATCCGGCAGGTGGAGCGCAGGATGGAGGTTGTCCAGCGGGTGTATGGCATGGACGTGTTTCCTGTGATCGTGTGTCATTATGCACCCCCACGGTGGAAGAAACGGGCCGAAGATCGCGGGATTGCGGTGATCCAGAGTTATGAATGGGCCCGGCCCGTTTCGGCAACTTCATGAACCCTGACAAAAGGGGATATCCCCTGGTTTGTTGGGACAGCCCCTGCGTCTGGACTATATGACTGTATGGCGTTCACGTGATCCTGTGCGGGACTTCGTGCAGCTTCTTTCAGGGTATGGGTCCCCTGAATTTCCTGGAGAGCCTTTTGGGGTATCTTTTCGGACCGCTGTGAAAGGGTCCCCACGGAAGGCCTCAAGAACTTGTGGGGTGATTCCGGAGGTTATTCCGGCGGTGCGGAGAGGTGCTGTTCTGCCTCCCGGGCCTTTTCAGGCAAACCGAGGTTCCGATAGATCCCGGCCGCTTCCTGGAAAGCCTCTTTCCAGCCCGTTTCGCCCTGTTTTCGCAGGAAGGTTCCCCAGGCAATCAGGGTGTCGGCCCGTTCCCGGCGCATCTCCAGCGCCTCCATCTTCTGAAGCGCTTCCTGAAAATACCGCCGGGCTTCGGCCGGATCCGGACACACCCCGGCCAGGCGGGCGAGGGCCCGGGCCTCCATAAAGGCCACGCCCTGTGCACGGGCAAGTTCCAGGGCCTGCAGATAGTGTTGCCGGGCTTCCTCCGGAACACCCCGCGCCGCAAAGCAGGCTCCTTTGATCAGGTGCCAGTCCATGAGGTTGTAGGTGTCCTTCAGGTTCTCCAGAAGGGGACGGGCCTGCGCAAGCCACGTCTCCGCCCGTTCCAGATCTCCCATCAGGAAACAGACCTCCCCGAGGTTCAGCCAGGCGGCCGCCTCGCCGGCGCGATATCCGATGCGCCGGGACATTTCTCCGAAACGCCGAAAGCAAGACAGCGCTTCGGTATAATCCCCCGCCTGGCACGCCACCACACCGAGGTTGCACAGGGTTTTGGCTTCGTCCCGGGTGAGGCCCAGCCGGCGCTGGATGGCCAGCGCCCGGGTCAGGGCCTCCCGTGCCTCACCGAAGGCCCCGCGCTGAAGATGCACGATCCCGATGTTGGACAGGGCGGCCGCAAGCCCCTGCAGATGTCCGATTTCTTCGGAAAGGGTCCAGTCCTTTTCCAGAAACTCCAGAGCCCGATCCCACTGCCCCAGATCGTGATACACCAGCCCCAGGTTGCCATAGAACTGGCTTTCTTTCAGCCGGTCCTGACAGGCCTGCGCCACTTCCAGGCCCCGGTGACCGAACCGAAGGGCTTCCGAATAAGCTCCCCGGTATATGGCGATGATGGTCAGGAGATTGAGGGCGCTGGCCAGGCTCCGGAGCCGGTTCTGTTCGGAAATCCCGGGCGATCCGGCCAGGTTCTCCAGGATCTCCATGGCCTGCCGGGCAAAGTTGTGAGCTTCATCCAGCCGGCGCTGGATCTGGGCAACCCGCGCCTGGAGCACCAGCACACCGGCCCGTTCCATCGCAACGGGAGGAGTGGCTTCCGCCTCCTCCAGCAGATCCAGGGCCCGGCTCAGAAGAGACCGGGCCGCCTCCACGCGGGCTTGTTCAATTTCCAGGTGGGCCAGATGCTGGAGAGCCCGGGCCCGGCGATAGGCCTGGGGAAACCGGTCCGCCATCTCTTCAAAGCAGGCCCGGGCTTCCTCCAGATGGCCGGCGATGCGGTTCACCACCCCGAGATTTTCCAGCACTTCATACAGCGTTTCCCGGTCTTCCGGACGGTGGCGGCGGAGGAGTTCCAGCGCTTTCCGGTAGAGGTTTCGGGCCTCCCGGGTGTGGAAGGCCTCCCGGGCAAAGCGGGCTGCGGCCAGGGTATGACGCAGCGCCCGATCCCAGAGGCCTCCCTTGTCGTAATGATACGCCAGAAGGGAAGCCAGCGTCCGGTAGGGAAGGGGTTGAAGGGCCTCCAGTGCCTCGCCCACCCCGCGGTGAAAGGCCCGCTTTTCCTCTTCCAGAAGGGAGTCGTATATCACTTCCTGGAGAAGGGCATGGCGGAAGGCCCACCATCCGGCCCGTGTTTCCTCGGGCTGGAGAATCCCTTCCCGGGCAGCATCAAGCAGGCTCCGGGTTCCGGCCCCGGAAACCACCCGCTCCACCACCGCCCCCGGAAAGACCTTCCCTGCCACGCTCCCCGCTTTCAGCGTCCGCCGGGAAGGGGGAGACAGCCGATCCACCCGCGCCATGATCAGGGTCCAGATGTTTTCGGGGATCGCCCGTGTTGCCGCGGTTGCGTCCATCTCCCATCCTCTAAAGGAGTCCCTTATCAGATACCCCTGATCCAGGAGAAACCAGAGATACTCTTCCAGCAGGAGGGGAATCCCGCGGGAGCGTTCATAGAGAAAGGCGATCAGGTCTTCCGGCGGGTCGTTCTGAAGGAGGGTGTGGCACCAGACCCGGACGGCTTCGGGGGACAGACCCTCTAGAGGGAGGTCTAGCACGGGGAAGGAAGCCGAAAGGTTCAGGGTTTCCGGGGTCAGGGTGCGTCCGCTCCCGAGAATGTGCAACCGGGTTCGGGGATGGTTTCGGACCAGCCGGAGAAACACTTCCCGGAGCAGATCCACCTCTTCCGACGTGCTCCGATCCAGATCGTCCAGGACCACCACAAGCCCCTTCCCGCGAGATTCAAGGAGGAAAATCTCCTCTATGGCTTCCATCAGGTTCTCCCGGCGGAGTTCCGGGTCCACCCGGGCATAGAGGCTTTCGGGCATTTCCAGCCCCAGCACCATGACGCTGAGGAAAGAAGATCGCCGGAGGAGATCCGGGGAGGCCCCCCGGATCTTCAGGTATTCCTCCAGACGTGCTTTCTGGATCTCTTCCGGATCTGTGGAGGAAATTCCGGCAAGTTGGCGGAGCATGTTTTCCATCAGGGGATAACTTCCTTCCCCGATGCTTCCTGCGAGAACAGACCACCCCTCCCGCTCCAGCACGGGAAGGAGTTCCTGAATCAAACGGCTCTTCCCCGCACCGGCTTCCCCGCGGAGCACCGTGACGCTGTGCACATGATGGCGTATCCACCGGAGAACCCTCTGAACAGTTTCCTCCCGGCCCACCCATGGGCTTTCGTCCTTTCCCCGACGGTGGATGGGAATCCAGGGGGTGACCGGTCTGGACCTGCCGCGAACAGGGATCGGCGAGCCCTGCTGAAAAACCGTATGCCGGCGGGTGAGCCTGTAGGAAGTCTCGTCCACCACTGGAGCCCTTTCCGGCGCGTGGTCCAGCAGCCGGGAAGCCAGGTTCACGGCATCACCGAGCACCGTAAACTCCCGCCGCCACGGGGTGCCCACCACCCCGGCATACACAAATCCCGTAGTGCAGCTTGCACGGATTTGAAAGGGCGGGAAGTCCAGCCGGGCCAGGTCCATGGCGCAGCGAACGGCGTTCAGCACGCTGCGCTCCCGGGCCACGGGAGCCCCAAACAGCAGCAGCAGACGATGGCCCTGCGCATACGGGTCCAGACGGGCCAGAGCCCCGCCATGCCGGTGAACGATCTCCCGCACACGGACGAACAGTTCCTGAAAAACGGTCAGCGGGGGGCGATCCGGATCATAGCCCGAAAGCCCCACAAAAACCGTGCTCACCACACGGTGTTCCCCCCGGGCAGAGGCCTTCAAAAACCTTTCCACGCCCGCCGGATAGAAGGCAGAAGGCGCCGGGACGGGCTGCGGTGCGTCTGCCCGGACAGGGAGAAGGAACGGTTCGCAGGACTCCGGCGAAGCGGGAACGCCGTTGATCCAGAGACTTCCGGGAGCCGCCTGCGCCGTGGCCCGGATGAGATCCACCAGGGAGGACCCCGAAATCAGAAGCTCGGTCCGCTCGGCGTCGCCCACCACCGCCTCCAGCCAGGTCCCCTCCTGCACGGTCACCCGGAAACGAACGACGTGCGTTCCCCAGGGCGTTGGAATGTCCTGAAATTCCCTGGAGGCATCCAGCATGGCGCCAGCGCAGGACCCCGCACGGCTGCGGGCCCGGGAAGGGTCAGGGTCATAAAATCCCGCAAACAGGCCATCGCCCTGAAACTGGAGGACCTCACCACCGTGGCGGTAAACGAGATCCAGAAGCGGCGTGAACACCCGGTGCAGAATTCGGGTAAGGGTTTCGGTCCCTGCCTTTCCTCGGGTTCCCAGTTCTTCGGTCAGGGCGGTGAAGCCGGAGATGTCCATCTGGAGCAGAGCTCCGCTGGCCCGCTGCGGCCCCTTCTCCAGTGCGAGGAGATGACGGGATGAGACAAATCCAGGAAGCCCTGCTGTCTTCACCGCACCCTCCTCCGTTTTCCATGCCCTCTTGAGTGTACACACCCCCGGAGAGTTTTTCAAGAGGTTCCCGCGGTTTTTGAATTTCCGTCCTCCGGACCGTATCATTGGCTCCACAAGAGGAGGTTTGCGATGGGCAAAACCCCGGATTTTCCGAAAATTCTTCTTGAAGGTGTGGACGACCCTGCGGTACGCACCCTGGAGGGGTACCGCAAAATCGGCGGTTATGAGGCTCTCCGCAAGGCCCTCACGTCCATGTCTCCCGAGGAGGTGATCGCTGAGGTGAAAACCTCGGGCCTGCGGGGCCGGGGCGGCGCGGGCTTTCCCACCGGCATCAAGTGGGAATTCGTGGCGAAAGCGCAGGGGGAGCCGAAATACGTCGCGGTGAACGCCGACGAGGGCGAGCCCGGCACCTTCAAGGACCGCGTCCTGATGGACCACAAACCCCACATGGTGATTGAGGGGGCCATCCTGGCCGCCTATGCCGTGGGGGCCCGGGAGATCTACTATTACCTCCGCTGGGAATACCCTGCCCAGTACCGCATCATGGAACGGGCCATCCAGGAGGCCTATGAGGCGGGATTTCTGGGGGAGAACATCCTGGGCTCCGGATTTTCCGTGGACATGTATCTCTTCCGGGGGGCGGGAAGTTATCTCTGTGGGGAGGAAACCGCCCTCCTGAACTCCCTGGAAGGCAAGCGGGGTGAGCCCCGGCTCAAACCTCCCTATCCCGCGCAGGCCGGGCTGTACGGAAAGCCCACCCTGGTAAACAACGTGGAAACCCTGGCGGCGGTGGCGGCCATCGTGAAAAACGGCGGAGAGTGGTATCGTTCCTTCGGCACCGAAAAAAGCCCGGGGACCAAACTTTTCAACGTGTCCGGAGGCGTGAAAAATCCCG
>WFYF01000325.1 GCA_015490255.1 Caldifarciminota bacterium | reverse complement strand
GAACGGACAGTTCGTGAACCTTTTCCTTCCGGCGGATGTCCAGAAGAACCACCTTCCCCCGGGCATCCGCTGCAAGCAGAATGCGGGGAGACAGCATCTCCGCGGAAAGAATCCAGGAGCTGCCCAGGCGACCGTTGTACCGGACCTTTTTGCTATCCAGATCCCAGAGAATCACATGACCTCGGGAATCTCCCGAGAGGAGATGCTGGGGCTCCAGCCCCACCTGGAGGGCGGTGATCCAGCCCGGATGGCCCTTGAGGGTGAAGCGGTGCTGAAAATTCGCCGTGGACCACACCCGGATCACGCCCGAAGCCTCGCCTGTGGCAAACCATCCTTTTTTCTGAGAAAAAACCACCGCCGTGGGAAGGGTTTTGTGAGCCAGGTGGACAAAACGCTCCTCCAGAAGCCCGTCCGCCCGATACAGCCGGCCCGTGTGGTCGCTCCAGAGCACAAACACGTGAGAATCCGTATGGGCAAAAGCGGTGGGCATCACCCGTGCGCGATCCACCCGATGGGTGACCACAAACTGATAGGCCGTCTGAGCGGAAGGGGCCCGCTCCGAAGTCCTGGAGGCCTCCTTCACCGCCTCTTCGGGAGGGGTTTCTTTCCGTCTTCTGGAGGGTCGGCGCTTTTCTCGCTGGGATTTTCGGGCATCCCGGCGGGCCCGGATACGCTCCAGCACCGAAGGTCCCCGCCGCCGGGGAGCCGGCGAAGACGGGCGCTCTCCCCCCACGAGTCCCAGGTCCTCAATGGCTTCGCGGGCTTCATCCACACTCTGGAACCGCTCTTCCGGTTCCATGGCAAGAAACCGCATCACCAGATCGCTCACCTCCTCGGGAATGCGGGGGTTGAGCTCCCGCGGGGAAAGGAGTTCCACCCCCATCTTGCGGTCGGTGGCGGAAGGGGGAATCTGGCCGGTGAGCATCTGATAGAGGGTGGCCCCCACCGCATACAGATCGCTCCAGGGACCGAGGGGCGCATCCAGCACCCCGGCCTGCTCAGGTGGGGAATATCCCGGGGTGACCGTTCCCGGCCGCTCGCCTTTCTCATACTCCACCGCAGAGCCGAAATCAATGAGCACCGCGTGGTTCACCTTGGGGGGGAGAAGGATGTTATCCGGCTTGACGTCCATGTGAAGAAAGCCTTCCTCGTGAAGCACCTCCAGGATGTCCAGAATTTCCAGCACCAGCCGCAGGGCCCGCTGAACGTTGAACACCGTGTGTTTCTGGAAGAGCTTTGCCAGCGAATCCCCCTCCACAAACTCCATCACGTAATACACAGTGCCGTTGTCCTCAAAATATTCAAACACCGCAGGGATGTAGGGATGGCTGAACCGGGCCAGCACCTGGGCCTCCCGGAGAAACCGGGTTTTGAGTTCCACGAATCGCTCGTCCCGGAGATCCCGGGGCAGGACCACCCGGAACCCGTCCCGCCGGCTTCCATCCGGAAACAGTTCCTTCAGCACCCGACGGGCCAGAAGCACCGTATCCTGCACCAGATAGGTCAGGCCAAACCCCCCGTGACCGAGAAGCTTGACCACGGCGTATTTGTTCCGGAGGATCGTGCCTTCTGGCAGGGCCACGGTCTTCTCCACCCGGCGCTCCAGAGGCGCCGAGCACACCTCACAAACCTCTGCCTCCGACGGATTGGTGTGCCCACAGCTCATGCAGATCCGCACGTCCATCAACCCCTCTCCTGAACGCGAAATTCAAAAGCGATGGAAGCGATCCGGATCCGGGTGCCGTTCCGAAGGGGTCGGGGCCGGGTGATGGGCCCCTCTCCGTCCACGAAAGTCCCGTTGGTGGACTCCAGGTCCCGGACCCAGAAGGTCTCTCCATCCCGATAGATTTCCGCATGGTGCCGGGACACATACCCCGCCCCAGGGATGCCCTTCAGATCAATGTCCACCGGTCCGGTCCCCCGGGAAGACCGTCCGATCAGCGCCCGCTCCCGAACGAAAAACCGAACTTCCGGATTGTCCACACACACCAGGACGCCCACCACACCCCCCTGATCCGGTCCTTCCGGCAAGGGATGGCCGCAACGCAGACACACGGAGGGGCGACCAGGAAGCGGTGTGGCGCAGGTGGGACAGATCACTCCCCACCTCCCTGAACCCGGACCGCCATAGCGGTGGCGTTGTCCTTTCCACCCCGTTCCACCGCCACCCGTACCAGCCGCCGCGCCAGATCCTGTGGATGCACACTTTCCGCAGCAAACCGCATCATCTCCTCGTCCGTGATGGACTCCCACACCCCGTCGGTGAGCAGCAGCAGCACGTCACCCTTCATGAGATCCGCCCGGCCCACATGGATTCCCTGTTCCGGGATTTCTTTCCAGGGACCCACGGCGTATATCAGCTCATGACGGGAAGGATGACCCCGGGGATCCACCTGTTCACTCTGGGCCAGCGCCGAGTGATCCACGGAGATCTGTTCCAGCGTCCCTCCCCGGAGGCGATAGATCCGTGTGTCCCCCACATTGAAAAACAGCGCCCAGGGCCAGCGAGCCCACACCCCGGCGATGGTGGTGCCCATATAGGCCTCCCAGGCATCGCCATAAAGTTCCTGGGCCCGCTCATAGACCGCCCGGTTGGCCGCCTGCAGGGCCTCCCGAACGCTCAAAGATTCAAAAGTCGCTCTCCGGAGCTCCCGCTCCAGCACCTCCATGGCCAGGCGGGCGGCCTCCTCCCCCCGGGCCGCTCCCCCCATGCCGTCCGCCACAAGGAAGAGACCCTCCAGCACCAGTCCCTCCTCATGGGTCTGGGCATACCGCAGGGTATAGGTAAAGGCGTCCTCGTTGTGGAGACGCGAAGGGTTTCGTCCGATGCTGGAGAAGGCGCCTACCTCCAGATGGATCCGGGGGGCATATTCCAGAACGTACACCCGGTCCACATAGTCGTGAAGGGCCCGGGCGTCGGCAAGCCGCTCCCGCTGGAGGGCCAGCGTCTGGACCAGGATCTGAACCACTCCGGGCCAGGGAGCCCGATAGATCTCCCGAAGGGGACTCCGAACCTGGGGGGAGAAAAAGTCTGAAGGATCCTTGCCAAACACGAGCTTATACAGCAGAGCACCCAGAACATACACGTCCGAAACCGGCCCTGTATCCCCGCCAAAAAGAACTTCCGGCGCCACATACCCCTCCGCATAATCCAGATAACTTTTCCGTTCCGGGTCCGGCCAGGGAGGGAGCCGAAGAAGGAGCGCCCGCCCATCCCGGGTCACCCAGACCTGCTCGGGCCGCAAACCCAGAATGACGTGCCCCCGGGTGTGAAGTCCCTCCAGCGTCCCGGCAAGGTCCCGCAGAAGCGGCAGGGCCCGAACCGGATGGCGGTATTCCCCGAGCACGTGAGGGAGAAGGTTCCCGTCGGGAAGGCGATAGACCACCGCCCGGGCCTCATCGCTCACCGCAAAGATCTCGGGAAACCCCGGAACCTCCCGCACGATATCCAGCTCCCGGAGCACCCGGTCCCAGGATGCTTCCTCCTCCGCAAAGGCCACGACGGCCTCGGTCATATCCTGCTCCGAAAGGCAGGTGGCGGAGAAGAAGGCCACATCACCGACTTTCCACAGGGGATCCCCGAGGAGAACGCTGCCCTGCTCCAGCTTCAGGTCCCGTGGTTCCATCGGTGTTATTATAC